>JAHBWE010000018.1 GCA_019637155.1 Labilithrix sp.
CGAGCGCTCTGTCGCGGAGCTGCAATGGATCAGCGCGCGATCCGCATCCTGAACACCGAAGTGGCGGACGCGAATCCACGACCTATCTTGACGGACTCTCCCCGGGGGCGGGAACACAGTACGGACACGGCGTGGCTACCGGTCGTTGGGCGTGTGTGTTTGTTCGTGATGGATGATCTTTGCGAGGGCGTCGTGGAGGGTCTTCATTGCTGGGGCGCCGATGAGGGTGGTGAGGTCCGCCTCTAGAGCTTGGAGTGTGGCGAGGCCTTCGAGGAGGCCGGCGCGGCCGCGCTTGCTGAAGCGGATCAGCTTCGCGCGGGCGTCGGCGGGGTCGGGGATGCGTTCGAGCTGGCCAAGCGCGACGAGCTCGTCGACGAGCTGGCCGGCCGCCTGCTTCGTCACCCCGAGCTTCGCCGCGAGATCGGTCAGGCGCGTGCCCTCGAGATCGATGTGCGGGAGGACCGCCGTGTGCGCGGTGCGGATCGGCTGCTTGGTCCGCTCCCGCAACGTCGCGATCGCGCGCTCGTTGAGGAGACGCGCGGCCTTGAAGAGGAGCTGGACGGTGGAACGCGCCTTCTCTTCCTCGAGCTTGGTCTCGAACGTGCCCACGCCCACCACTATCCGTCGTTCGTTGGAATGGTCAAGTCAGCTTGACTTAATGGTCAGGCGTGCTTGACTATCTCGCCATGGAGCGACTGAGGGTCATCGCCGAGGGCGTCTGGGGGATCGAGGACGTCGTCACGCCGTCGCCGGGCTTTCGTATGCCGGCGCGGGCGACGGTGGTGCGGCTCGCGGGCGGCGAGGTCGTGCTGCACGCGCCGCTCGCGATCGACGACGAGGTGGCGCGTGAGCTCGCGGCGCTGGGGCCCGTGAAGCACATCGTCGCGCCGAGCTGCCTGCACTGGATGTTCGTGAAGGGCGCCGTCGAACGCTATCCGGACGCGCGCGTGCTCGGCGTCGAGGGGCTCGAGCAGAAGCTCACCGCGAAGGCGGGCGTTCGCTTCGAGCCGCTCGCGAACGGCGCCTTCGGCGACGAGCTCGAGGTGTTGCGGATCGCGGGCGCGCCCTCGATCAACGAGCACGTCCTCCTTCACGGGCCGTCGCGCTCGCTCCTCCTCAGCGACCTCGTCTTCAACATCCACGCGGACGCGAGCTGGCCCATGTCGATGCTCCTCTGGATCAACGGCGCGCATCGGAAGACGGCGCAGAGCCGCGTCTGGCGCTTCGCCGTCAAGGACCGCGCCGCGGCGGCCGAGAGCGCCTCCGCGCTCCTGGCTCGCGACTACGAGCGCGTCGTCGTCGGCCACGGCGACGTCATCGAGGACGACGCGCGCGAACGGATGCGCCGCGCGCTCGCCTGGATGACCGGCAGCCCGGCGCAGAAGTCCGACGCTGCAGCCGAGGCCGACGTCGCGCACTGAGAGGGGGCACGCGTTCCGCTCGGCACGGAAAATTACCGAGGTGGTGTATCTCCGACCAGGATCACGATCCAATGTCTCCGCGGAGATACCCCGGCGGGACATGAACTTGCTGAAATCGTTGGGGCTCCGACGTTGGTTCGGTCGGTGCTTTCGAGGCGGCCATGGCAAAGTCGATGCTCCTCGCGATGGCGGCTCTTCTCGTGACTGTGGCGGTCGGTCGCGCGCTGCGTGAGGCAGACGACGGAGGAGACGTCGCGCGCCGCTGAGCGCCGGCTCAGTTCGTCGGGACGGACGCGATGAAGCTGCGATAAGCGTCGACGCGCGTGTCGACGCCGTACTGCGTGCAACCGCGGTCGCCGTAGGAGGTGACGCCGACGACGGTGAGGTTGCCGCTCGCGTCCTGCGCGAACGCGGGGCCGCCGGAGTCGCCGTTGCAGGTGTTCTTGCCAGGCGCCTGATACGCGAACTGCGTCGCGGCGACCTGCGAGACCGGGATCGTGACGACGCGCTTCACGCCGCCGCCCGTCTGCGTGTGACCGTTGGAGACGCCGTATCCGACGAAGACGAGGTCCTTGCCGACCCAGCTCGAAGACATCGCGGTGTTCAGCGCGATCGGCGTGACCGGCGCGTCCTGCGCGAGGATCACGACGCCGATGTCGTTCTTGATCGTGCTCGGGTTCCACTGCGGATGCACCGCGATGCGCTTCACCGCGAGGGAGGCGGTCGGCGCGCTCGCGCGGGGACCGAGCGCGAACTTGATGCGCGAGGCCGACTGACCGTCGAGGCAGTGCGCGGCGGTGACGAGCGTGCGCGGCGCGATGACGGTCGCGGTGCAGAACGCCTGGCCGTACTGCGTGAGCGCGCCGACGGCCGGATACGCCGACGTCGTCGTCCCGCCGACGATCGCGTCTTCGGTCGCGTCGACCTCCTCCGTCACCTCGTCGTCGCCTTGCTCGGCGGCGCACCCCGTCATGAGCGCGAAGAGGGCAATCAGCGAGAGCTTGATGGCGGTGGTCGTCGTGTTCATCGGAGGTCACTAAGCCCCATCGCGAGCGTTCGCGGGAGGGCGTGGCCAGCCCAGGTCCCTTTTCCAAAATGGCAAAGCGGCGACGTGCGCCGGCGGAGGCGGATGTAGGCAATCTCCCTTCGTCGGCCGACAACGCGGGGCCTGAATTACCGAGGGATCATGGAAAATCAGGCGCGCAACCGCATTTCAGATTCCATGCAAGTTGGAAAAGTACACCCTGATGCCGGTTGCCATCGATATTCGTCTGAGACGCGGAAAGTCGGACGAGATCAACGTGTTCCGGCGCCCCGGATCGGGGATCCCACCCCTCTCGTCAGGTCGTCAGGTCGGTGCGAGGGACTCGTCGAGCCAGCGGGACAAGATCCCGTGGACCGCGCGCGCGGTCTTCTGCGTCACGCGGGTCGTGTGGCAGGCGAGGTGGATTTGCCACCGCACCTGCCAACCCTGCACCTCGATCTCGACGAGCTCGCGGCGCGCGAGGAGGCCGCGCGCCGCGACGCGAGGCCCGAAGACGAGGTGATCGGAGTGGGTCGCGAGCTCGAGGGCGGCGCCGAACGTCGCCGCGGCGTGGCCGTGCGTGCGGTGCTCGAACGGGAAGGGACACAGATCGCGGCCGCTCGCGACGCGTGTATCTTGCAACAATAGCGGCATCACGAACGGGACGCCGACGAGGGCGTCGGGGGCGATCGGCGGCTCGCCGAGCTTCTGCGCGAGCGAGGGACGCGCGAAGAGGCAGCTCTCCGCCGCGCCGAGCGGGTCGTGCGTGTAGAGCTCACCGAGCGATCGATCGTCGGAGATGAGGGCGACGTCGAAGACGTCCTCGAAGGCGAGCGCGCGCGTGCGGACGGGATCGAGCTCGATGCACGAGAAGCGCATGCCGCGCGCGTTGCGGGCGAGCACGCCGGCGACGGTGGAGAGGATCGACGACGGCGCCGCGACGCGGACCATCGGCGTCTCGTCCTCCGCGACCTTCAGCCCGCGGACGCCGCGCACGATCTCCTCGAGCATCGGGATGGCGCGGAGGCCCGCCATGCTCACCGCGACGCCGCGCGACCCACGCGCGAGGAGCTGCGCGCCGACGAACTCCTCGAGCCGCGCCACGGCCTTGCTCACCTGTGACGGCGTGACCTGGAGCTGCCTCGCGGCGGACGAGATCGACCGCGTGTGATGGACCGTGAGAAACGTGATGACGTCGTCGAAGCGAAGGCTCTCGGCGTCGCGCATGGTGCTCGGCCCGATGAGCTACCCAACCGGCGCACCGACGGCAACGCGTAACCGCCACGGCGCCGCCGGAGTGGGCGGGCGAGCTCCGGGCGGAGAGCACGAGCGGACGCGGCGGGCTCACGTCGGGCTCACACCGGAGAAGCACGGCGAGCGTCGGCGGCGCCGCGGCACGGGTCTCGCTTGTTCGGTCCGCATGAGCGATCGCATTCCGCCTGGGCCCGCCGAGCCGAACCCGAAGCCCGCCCGCGATCCGGGGCGTGAGCCGCCCGCGCGCGAGCCCGAGCCACATAAGCCGCCGGCGTCCGATCCGCAGAACCGGAAGGGCCCGCTCGGCGATCCGCCGACCAAGCAGCCGCCGATCATCGATCCGAATCGACGCAGCGGCGCGGTCTGACGCGGACTGTAAAGCGGAGCCATACAGCGGCGTAACGAAAATGCGATCGACCGGCGAGGCGCCTCGCCCGTCGATCGCGTCATGAACCGAACGAACCGGATCGCTGCTTCGCTTCTCGGCGCCGTCCTCGTCCTCGCCGCCGGCGCCGCGCGCGCCGCCGACTCCTTCGTCACGCCGCCGAGCGCCGGGCTCACGCAGCGTGTCCCCGTCGTGACCGACGACGCCGCGAACGCGCGCATCAAGGCCTTCGAGAAGCGGAACCCCCGCTTCACCGTCGACCGCGGCGCGATCTCGAAGCTGCGCGGTGACGTCGTGTCGTCGCGCGCGTCGGCGCCCGGCGCGCCGCGCGCGACGCCGCTCACCGCCGTCGAGGCGGAGGCGAAGGCGCGCGCGTTCGCGGCGAAGAACGTCGACCTCCTCGGGCTCACGACGTCCGAGCTCGCCGGGCTCAAGGCGACCACCACCGCGCGCGACCGCTGGTGGCAGCCGCGCGTCATGTTCGCGGTGCTGCTCGCGGGCAGCGCGACGCAGCGTGGGTTCGAGGGCGTCCGCGGCGCGGAGCGCACGGTCATGATCTGGATGCAGGTCTACGACGACGGTGAGGTCGGAGGCTTCCAATCGAGCGCGTACGACCTCCCCGCGCTTCGCATCCGGAGCACGGGCGCGCTGTCGAAGGACGATCCGCGCGTCCTCGCCCAGATCGTCGGGCAGCCGTTCGAGTCGTACGAGCCCGTGAGCGCGATCCCCGGCACGTACCAGTCGACCTACCGGCGCCGTCTCCTCGCGCCGATCGCGTCCTCCGACGTCGAGAGCGTCTCGCTCCACCTCGTGCGGACGGAGGAGGCGAACGCGACCGTCTTCACGCTCGCCTACGCGGTCCATCTCCGCCGCGGCTCCGACTACATGAGCTTCGACGTCGACGCGGACACCGGCGCGGTCCTTCGCGCGTCGGAGCCGCCGGGCCCCGTCGTTCCTTGATCGCGCGGGGCGGGAGCGGCGGTTCTTTCTCGCTCGCTCGCCGTTCCGTGCGAACGTCGGGCGATGCGGCTCGGCGTGCTCGATTGGGCGATCGTGGGCGGCTTCTTCGCCCTGAACGTCGTCATCGGCCTCGCCTACGCGCGGCGCGCGGGCGGGAGCACGAGCGAGTTCTTCCTCTCCGGTCGCAACGTCCCGTGGTGGCTCGCGGGCACGTCGATGGTCGCGACCACCTTCGGCGCCGACACGCCGCTCGCGGTGACGGGGATGGTCGCGCGGAGCGGCATCGCGGGGAACTGGCTCTGGTGGAGCTCCGTCGCGAGCGGCATGCTCACCGTCTTCTTCTTCGCCGCGCTCTGGCGTCGCGCCGGGGTGATGACCGACGTCGAGCTGATCGAGATTCGCTATGCGGGAAAGTCGGCCTCCGCGCTGCGGGCTTTTCGCGCGCTTTATCTCGCTTTGCCCGTCAATTGCATGATCATCGGGTGGGTCAACCTCGCGATGGCCAAGATCCTCGCGCTCACGCTCGGCCTCCCGAAAGGTCCCGCCGTCGCGGCCTGTCTCCTCCTCACTGCCCTCTACGTCTCGGTCTCCGGTCTCTGGGGAGTGCTCGTCACCGACGTGCTCCAGTTCGTCGTGAAGCTCGGAATGACGATCGTATTGGCGATCTTCGCCGTGCGCGCGGCGGGCGGAATGGATCGGCTGAAGGCCGCGCTCCCGCCGGCGAAGCTCGCCTTCGTCCCCGATCTGGACTCGGCGTGGATGCCCGCGCTCACCTTCGCCGTCTACATCGGCGTGCAGTGGTGGGCGGCCTGGTATCCGGGCGCGGAGCCCGGCGGCGGCGGCTACGTCGCGCAGCGCATCTTCTCGGCGAAGACGGAGAAGGACGGCATGTACGCGACGCTCTGGTTCAACGTCGCGCACTACACCGTGCGTTCCTGGCCGTGGATCCTCACCGCGCTCGCGGCCTCGGTGCTCTACGGGCCGATGGAGGATCCGGAGGCCGGCTACGTGCGCGTGATGATCGACCACCTGCCCACGAGCCTGCGCGGGCTCATGATGGCGGGCTTCCTCGCCGCGTACATGTCCACCGTCGCGACGCACCTCAACTGGGGCGCGTCGTACTTCGTCGGCGACATCTACAAGCGGTTCCTCCGCCCGAAGGAGACGGACAAGCACTACGTCCGCGTCTCGCGCCTCGCGACGCTCGCGACGATGGCCGTCGCCGGCACGCTCACGCTCTTCCTCGACTCCGTCGCCGGCGCGTGGCGGCTCATGCTCGCCTTCGGCTCGGGGACCGGCCTCGTCCTCATCCTCCGTTGGTACTGGTGGCGCATCAACGCGTGGAGCGAGATCGCGGCGATGGCGGCCTCGTTCGTCACCTCGGCGATTCTGCTTTACGGCGTCGGCCTCGATCCGGACGAGCCATTGCCTTTTGCCTATTTGATGCTCGGCACGCTCGTCGCGACCACGGCCTCATGGCTCGCGGCGACGTTCCTGACGCGGCCGGAGCCGGACGAGACGCTCGTCGCGTTCTACGATCGCGTGCGCCCCGGCGGTCCGGGCTGGCGGCCGATCGCCGCCAAATCGAGCGTCGCGGCGGACGGGCCGCCGCTCCCGGTCCGCGCCCGCGACTGGATCCTCGGCTGTGTACTGGTCTATTCGTCGCTCTTCGGCGTCGGCAAATGGATATTGGGCCAGCGCGCGCTCGGCGCGGCGCTGATCGGCATTGCGATCGTGTCGGCGGCGCTCCTCGCGCGGGACCTGCGCGCGGCGACGCCGGCGCGATGAAGCGCGCGTGACTCGAGCGCGGATTCAGAGCCAGGCGGTCGCGCCGAGGAGCAGCGTGTTCTGCGACGTCGCGTTCGGCAGGTACGGCGAGGCGGGGCTCCCGTCGCCGCGGACGTCGCGGCGGAAGAAGAGCGGCGCCGACGCGGCGTCGTGGCGGACCTCGAGGCGCACGGAGAGGTGGTCGTGCGGGCGGACGTCGAGCGTCGCGGTGCCGGAGCTCACCCAGCCGACGCCGTTCCAGAAGATCGGCGTGCTCGCGCGGCTGCCGTCGTGCGCGAGGCGCTCGTGGAAGCGGTCGCCGCGGAGCGCGACGTAGACGCGGTCGAGCGGCTTCACGCGCGCGTAGATCGCGGTGGCGGTCCAGCTCGCGATCCCGAGCCTGTTCGCCTCCCAGCCGTGGACGGCCTCGCTCGCGAACGAGAGCCACGTCGTCGCGCGCACCTGCGCGACGACGTCGAACGTGTGGCGCCACGCCGGACCTTCGAGCAGCCGGCGGCCGGCGGGGCGCTCGACGCCGCCGAAGTACACGGCCTTGAGGAAGGCGCGTTCGCTCTCGTACGTCACGTCGGCCTGCACGCTCTTCTCGTCGTTGTCGTCGACGACGGAGTTCCAGCCGTTGAACACCGCGACCGTCGTCGTCAGCCCCTTCGTCCACTCGTACGTCGCGCGAAACCCCGTGTGGTAGAACGGGAAGCCGAAGAAGAGGTTGGAGCGGCTGTAGCTCCAGTTGTCCTTGATCGCGAAGCTCTCGAGGCCGATCGGCGAGGGGACGAGGCCGAGCTGGAGGAGGAGGCCGCGGCCTAGCGGCGCCTTGTACGCGACGTTCGCCTCCTGGAGGTACTTCCAGAGCTCCGCGTTCGAGGCGTTCGTCCCGCCGGTGCCGGCGAGGTTCGGCTCGGAGAGGTAGTACGTGCTCGGCGTGGAGCCGACCTGAACGATCAGCCGCGCGGTGACGGGCCCGTAGTCGGCATTCGCTCCGGCGGCGGCGTTCGCGAGCGTGAACGTGTTGTGGCGGTTGTCGAAGCCTCGGAAATTCGTAATCCCGTTCGAGGGGCGATTGAAGTTGTAGGCGTAGTGGGCCTCGACGTAGCCGACGGGACTGATCTCGAGCGCCCGCTCGGACGGCTCCTCCTGCGCGCGTGCGCCGGAGGTCCCGAGAAGGATGAAGCAGACCGAAGCGCCGAGCGAGAACGCGACCTTCATGAGCGAGGAGAGCCTACGCGACCGCGTCGCGGAGCTGGGAAGCCCGGCTTTAGTTATGCTCTCCTGGATCGCAGATGAACGCCCCGAGCCAACAGGAACGGAGGGGAGCGACCGCTCCGCCGACCTCGGTGAGCTCGTGGGTGTTCTTCGGCGGCATCATCGTCGCGGTCGCCGTCGTCGCGACGGGCGCGCTCGCGATCTGGGGACCGGAGAACGACGTCGAGAAGCGACGGCGAGCATCCGCCGCCGACGCATCCGCCGCCGCAGCCGACAGCGCCCTCACCATCGCATCGGCTGACCCCGCCCCAAGCGTCTTGCCCGAGCCCGAGCCCGCCCCCGAAGCGGCCCCCGAGCCCGCCCCAGACCCCGCCCCCGAACCGGCCCCAACCACAAAAGGCGGTAAAAAACGCGGCGGCCGCCCCCGCAAACACTAGCCGGGGCCCAGAAGCGGCCGCGCCCGGCGCGGGGCCGCGCCAGCACCGGGCCCCAGAAGCAGCCGCGTCAGCACCCGAGAAGCGACCGCGCCAGCACCGGGCCCCAGAAGCGACGTTCGCGAGCACGGCATCGTGCTCTTGCGCGCCAGCACCGGGCCCGAGAAGCGACCGCGCCATCACGGGGTACCACAAATAGCCGCGCCAGCGCGGGGCCCAGAAGCGACCGCGCCAGCGCGGGGCCCCAGAAGCGGGCCCAGAAGCGACCGCGCCAGCACCAGCCCCAAAGCAGCCGCGCCAGCACGGGGCCCCAGAAGCGGCCGCGAAAGCGGGCGCGAAGCGCCCCGAGCGCAACGCGCGAGGGCCGTGTCTGGGGTGGGGGTGTCGGGGGCGAAGCCCCCGACGTTGAAGCGGGGCGCGAAGCCGGCAAGAGCCCCCGACCAAGAAAGACCCCCCGCACCAGACTCGCCCCACCCCCAGGCCAACCGGCGCGCGGACGCGACCGCCACAGCGGTTGCGAAGCAACCCCCGTCTTCGGGGGTCGTGTCCGCGCGCGCGGGGGGTGTCGGGGGCGAAGCCCCCGACGTTGAGTTGAGTAAGAGCCAAGCCCCTCGACTCGTGTCACACTCGGGGCAGGGCACGACATTTGTGGCGGTTTTGTACCGGCTGCGGCCGGCGATTCCATGACAAATGCGGACTTCTGCGACTGGGCTCATTTGGTACGGACCATGCTGCCGCGAGCGTGGCGATTCGGCGCTCGAGCTGAGGCGCCACCCCCTCCGGATAGAAAGAGAACCCGATGAAAGGCCACATCCTGGTCGTCGACGATGAACAGGAGACCTGCGACCTCCTCGAGATGTCGCTCGGTCGTCACGGCTTCAAGGTGACCACGTCCACCAACGCCCAGCGCGCGCTGGACCAGGTGGCAGAGCAGGACTTCGACGTCGTCCTCACCGACCTCCAGATGCCCGAGATGTCGGGCCTCGATCTCTGCGAGCGCGTCCTCGGCACGCGGCCGGACATGCCCGTCGTCGTGATCACGGGGCAGGGGAGCCTCGAGACGGCCATCGGCGCCATCCGCGTCGGCGCGTACGACTTCATCACGAAGCCGGTCGATCCGAAGCTCCTCTTCCTCTCCGTCTCGCGCGCGATCCAGCACCGGCGCCTCTCCGACGAGGTGAAGCGCCTGCGGCAGGCGGTGGACGGCGAGAGCGAGGAGCAGCGCATCGTCGGTCAGAGCGGCGCGATGCGTCGCGTCTACGAGCTCATCAACCGCGTCG
This sequence comes from Labilithrix sp., assembly GCA_019637155.1. NCBI lineage: Bacteria > Pseudomonadati > Myxococcota > Polyangiales > Labilitrichaceae > Labilithrix > Labilithrix sp. The sequence goes on from JAHBWE010000018.1 coordinate 9,747, forward strand.
GCGAGTCGGACGCCTCCGTCCTCATCCACGGCGAGACCGGCACCGGCAAGGAGCTCATCGCGCGCGGCATCCACAACCGCTCGCGCCGCAAGAGCGGACCGTTCGTCGCGATCAACTGCGCCGCCGTCCCGCACTCCCTCCTCGAGAGCGAGCTGTTCGGCCACGCGCGCGGCGCGTTCACCGACGCGAAGGCGCAGCGCACGGGGCTCTTCGTCCAGGCGAGCGGCGGCACGCTGTTCCTCGACGAGATCGGCGAGCTCCCGATCGACGTGCAGCCGAAGCTGCTCCGCGCGCTCCAGGAGCGGAAGGTCCGCCCCGTCGGCTCGAACGCCGAGATCTCGTTCGACGCGCGTATCGTCGCCGCGACGAACCGGAACCTTGAAGACGAGGTCTACGAGAAGCGCTTCCGCGAGGACCTCTTCTACCGCATCAACGTCGTGAAGATCGACGTGCCCCCGCTGCGTGAGCGCGGCGGCGACGTCCTCCACCTCGCGCAGCACTTCCTCAAGGCGTTCGCGGAGCGCAACGCGAAGCCGACGCTGGAGCTCTCCACCACCGCGGCGGAGAAGCTGATGGCCTACAACTGGCCCGGCAACGTGCGCGAGCTCGAGAACTGCATGGAGCACGCGGTCGCCCTCGCGCGCTTCGATCAGGTCACGGTCGAGGACCTCCCCGAGAAGATCCGCGCGTACCGCGCCGAGCGCTTCGTCGTCGCCGCGAACGATCCGACCGAGATCGTCACGATGGACGAGCTCGAGCGCCGGTACATCCTCCGCGTCCTCAGCCTCGTCGGCGGCAACAAGAGCCGCGCCGCGCAGGTGCTCGGCTTCGACCGCCGCACCCTCTACCGCAAGCTCGAGCGCTACGGCGCCGCGACCGCGGAAGAAGGCAAGAAGGACGGCGGCGGCGACAGCCTTCCGCCCAGCTGAAGCCCGACACACAAAAGAAGAGGCGGCTCCGGGAAGGAGGCCGCCTCTTCCGCATCGCGCGCAATCTGCGCAGCTGTGCACGGGTTGCAGACGAGCTCTCGACGTAGCTCAGGCGTCCGCGGCGCTGCTCTCCGTCTTACGCTCGTCCGCGGCGGCGCGTTCGATGTGATCCGCGTGCGTCTGGAACTCCGCGAGCGCGCGGTTGATCCGGGCTCGCCACTTGTCTCGTTCTTCGATGTCGGTGGTGGTCGGGGTCATGCTGCGCGCTCAACGTGCAGGTTCGATGCCTCGAGAGAGGGGCGGGGGTGTCGGGGGCGGAGCCCCTGACCATGAAGATTGCAACGGGGAACGGCATGAACCGGCGTCTGCGTGTTGGCCGCATTTTGGGGGTGGAGGTCTTCGTCGATTGGAGCTGGATCGTCACCTTCGTCCTCGCGGCAGGGACGCTGGTGTCGCTGAACCGACGTCTGCTTCCCGACGTCTCCGTCGGCGTCGCCATCGCCGCTGCGTTCGCCGCCGCGGCGGGGCTCTTCGCCTCGCTTGGGGCGCATGAGCTGGTCCGCGTCACCGCGGCGCGCGGCTCCGGGCTGCCGGTGCATCGGCTCACGCTCTTCGTCCTCGGCGGCGTCACCGACGTCGAGCGTGCACCCGCGACGCCCCGCACCGAGGTGCTCGGCGCCGTCGCCGCGCCCGCCGCGAGCCTCGTCGTCGGCCTCGTGCTCGCGCTCGGCGTCGCGATCTCGAGCGCGCCGCTGCCGCGCGCCGCCGACGATCTCGATCGCATGGGCGTGCACGGGCTCGTGCTCGCCGAGATCGCGGCTTTCAACCTCGCGATCGCGATCGTGAACCTCTTGCCGGCCTACCCGCTCGACGGAGGCCGCCTGCTCCGCGCGCTCTTGTGGCGCGTGACGGGCGACGTGGACTGCGCGACGCGCTGGGCGGCGTGGATGGGTCAGGTCGTGGGCTGGACGCTCGTAGTCGTCGGCATCGCCGCGACGCTCGGCGTCTCGCGGAGCCCGTTCACCGCGCTCGGGACCTTGGCCGCGTTCGTCGGCTGGTTCATCGCGTCCGCCGCGGCGCAGGGCTACGAGCGCGTCATCGCGCAGCGATCATCGACGGTCGCGTCGTCGGGAGGCGGATAGTGACCGCGCCGCCTTTGCCGCCGCGACGGCCGGGCGGGAGCGTGCTCTCGCCGACCTCGAGCGCGCCGCCGTGCGCGGCGAGGACCTCCTTCGCGATCGAGATCGAGAGGCCGAGGCCGCGCGCGCCCGCGCGAGGCGTGAAGCGCTCGCCGAGCGAGGCCCTCACCTCGTCCTTGAAGCCCATCCCGTCGTCCTCGACGCGGATGAGGACGTCGTCGCCCTCCGTCATGAGCGCCACCGTCACCCGCGACGTCGCGAGGCGGAGCGCGTTGCCGATGACCTCGCGCACGACCGACACGAGGAGGCGGCGGTCGACGTCGACGAGGACGCGCGCGTCCGGCAGCGAGCAGTCGGCGGTGATGTCGCGCCGGCCGTCGATGCCGAGCGCGTTGTCGAGCGCGGTCTGCACGACGGAGCGGAGGTCCTCCGGCGCGGTGTCGGGCGCGAAGGCGCCGGCCTCGAGATCCGCCACGAGCGCGAGCTGCTCCGAGAGCCGGAGGAGACGGCGGAGGCCGCGCCGCGCCATCGCGACGAGCTCCGGCTTCGCGCCGATCGCGAGCTCGTCGAGGACGGTCATCGTCACGCCGGCCGGAGACGCGATGTCGTGCGCGACCCGGCGGAGGAACTGCGTCGAGAGGTGGTTGGCGCGCTCCTCGTGCGCGCACTGGACCTCGTCGGTGCGCCCGGCGGACGCGATGGCGGAAGGGTGTGCGGTCATGCGGTCGTGGTGAGGCTCCGCGGTATGCGGAGGCCGGCCCCACCTCGCTAGCACGAGTGGTTCCATCCTTCTTGCCCCATGAAATGCGCAGTTATCACCCTGGTCCCCGATGCCGCGTCGTGGCGGATTGCGCCAGCTGAGGCGCGGGCGCAGCGGACCCGGCGGCCTCGCGAGGTGTGTGCCCTTCCACAATCCCGTCGCTTCGCCGGCTGCGGAGCGGCTCGGGAGCTCTGGCATGCGAGGCGCAGGCGCGAGGCGTCATGCGGCCCACCGAGCCCACCGAGAAGACGAAGCGCGCGCGGCGGCGGCGCGAGCCCCTCGCGCCGGCGGCCCTCGCGTCGATCGCGAACGCCCTCGCCGGAGCGCGCGCGGGCTACGAGCTCTGCGCGCGACGGACGAACGATCCGAACGTCGCCGTCGCCGTGATCAGCGCCGCGAATTCGGCCTCTTCGCTGCTCGACGAGATCGCCGTCGCCGCCGCGACCCACGGCCTCGACGTGCGGCCGCGCCTCCGCATGACCGATCGTCTTCGCTGGGAGTGGGTCGCGTCGACCGGCAGCATGATGGAGAAGAGCGCGGACGCGCGCGTCCTCGCGGAGTGCGCGCGTGTCCTCGGTGAGGTCGTCGGCCTCGACGTGAGCCCGCTCGGCGAGTCGATCGCGAGCCGCGTCCGGCTGGCCTCGGCCGAAGCGTGGTCGCTCGCCGCCGCGGTCGACGCTGGGGCGCGTTGGCGCTCCTGTGGCGTTCTTGCCGCCTCTCGCTAGGCTCGTCGCGGTTTTGTCGCGAAATCGCGCGGCCGGGCTGAACGGTTTGACGCTTGCATGACGACCGCATTCCCCCTTTTGGGGAACGACGGAGGCCAGCACGTGGCAGACATCGAGGACCTTCCTTCGCGCAGCAAGCGGCGCCCTGTAGCGGCGAGCACGAAGTCCGGAAAGAAGAGCGCAAACGGAAAACACTTGAGCGAAGGCGAGGCGATCGTCATCGCGCTCGAGTCCCTCCATCGCGGCGACTTCGGTACGCGCCTGCGTCCGCGCGACGGCGCCTCGCGCGAGGTCCAGGACGCGTTCAACGCCCTCGCGGAGCGCCTCGAGCACACGTCGCTGGAGCTCGCGCGCGTCACGCGCGTCGTCGGCCGCGACGGCGAGATGGGCGAGCGCCTCCGGATGGATGGACTCCGCGGCGGCTGGGAGGTGATCGGCGACTCCTTCAACACCGTCATCGGCGACCTCGTTCGACCGTCGACCGAGGTCGCGCGCGTCATCGTGCAGGTCGCCGAGGGCGACCTCTCGCAGAAGATGGCGCTCGAGATCGACGGCAAGCCGATCCGCGGAGAGTTCCTCCGCATCGGCATCAGCGTCAATCGCATGGTCGATCAGCTCCGCACCTTCGCGAGCGAGGTCACCCGCGTCGCGCGCGAGGTCGGCACCGAGGGCAAGCTCGGTGGGCAGGCGAACGTGCCCGGCGTCGCCGGCACCTGGAAGGACCTCACCGACTCCGTGAACAGCATGGCGTCGAACCTCACGATGCAGGTGCGCGGGATCGCCGGCGTCGTCACGGCGGTCGCGAACGGCGACCTCTCGAAGAAGCTCGTCGTCGAGACGCAGGGCGAGATCCTCGAGCTGAAGAACACCATCAACGCGATGGTCGATCAGCTCTCGTCGTTCGCGCGCGAGGTCACCCGCGTCGCGAAGGAGGTCGGCACCGAAGGAAAGCTCGGCGGCCAGGCCACCGTCCGCGGCGTCAGCGGCACGTGGAAGGACCTCACCGACAGCGTGAACGGCCTCGCCGGCAACCTCACCGTGCAGCTCCGCGACGTCTCGAAGGTCTCGACCGCGATCGCCTCCGGCGACCTCGGGCAGAAGATCACCGTCGAGGTTTCGGGCGAGGTGCTCCAGATCAAGAACGTCATCAACGGCATGGTCGACTCCCTCTCGACCTTCGCGGCGGAGGTCACCCGCGTCGCGCGCGAGGTCGGCAGCGACGGCAAGCTCGGCGGGCAGGCCAACGTCCCCGGCGTCGGCGGCACCTGGCGCGATCTCACCGACTCCGTGAACAACATGGCGTCGAACCTCACCGGCCAGGTGCGGAACATCGCGCAGGTCACGACCGCGGTCGCGAACGGCGACCTCACGCAGAAGATCACGGTCGACGTGAAGGGCGAGATGCTCGAGATGAAGAACACGCTGAACACGATGGTGGATCAGCTCCGTTCGTTCGCCGCCGAGGTCACCCGCGTCGCGCGCGAGGTCGGCAGTGAAGGGAAGCTCGGCGGGCAGGCCTTCGTCCCCGGCGTCGGCGGCACCTGGAAGGACCTCACCGACGGCGTGAACGGGATGGCCTCGAACCTCACGAGCCAGGTCCGCAACATCGCGCAGGTCACGACCGCGGTCGCGAACGGCGACCTCTCGCAGAAGATCACGGTCGACGTGAAGGGCGAGATGCTCGAGATGAAGAACACGCTGAACACGATGGTGGATCAGCTCCGTTCGTTCGCGAGCGAGGTCACCCGCGTCGCGCGCGAGGTCGGCACCGAGGGCAAGCTCGGCGGGCAAGCCTTCGTCCCCGGCGTCGCCGGGACGTGGAAGGACCTCACCGACAACGTGAACTACATGGCGTCGAACCTCACGACGCAGGTGCGCGGCATCGCGAAGGTCGTCACCGCGGTCGCGAAGGGCGACCTCTCGAAGCGCCTCGTGGTGGAGGCGAAGGGCGAGATCGCCGAGCTCGCGGAGACGATCAACGACATGACCCAGACGCTGGGCATCTTCGCCGATCAGGTCACCACCGTCGCGCGCGAGGTCGGGAGCGAAGGGAAGCTCGGCGGCCAGGCGCGCGTCCCCGGCGTCGCGGGGACGTGGAAGGACCTGACCGACAGCGTGAACGGGATGGCGTCGAACCTCACGACGCAGGTGCGCGGCATCATCAAGCTGGTCACCGCCGTCGCGAACGGCGACCTCTCGCAGAAGTTCACGATGGACGCGCAGGGCGAGATGGCTGCCCTCGCCGAGACGCTGAACACGATGACCGACACGCTCCGCGCGTTCGGCTCCGAGGTCACCCGCGTCGCGCGCGAGGTCGGCACCGAAGGCAAGCTCGGCGGCCAGGCCAAGGTGCCCGGCGCGCAGGGCACCTGGCGCGACCTCACCGACAACACGAACCAGCTCGCCGCGAACCTCACCAACCAGATCCGCGCGATGGCGGAGGTCGCGACCGCGATCACGGAGGGTGACCTCACGCGGAGCATCACCGTCGAGGCCGAGGGCGAGGTCGCGCAGCTCAAAGAGCGCGTGAACCAGATGATCCTCAACCTGCGTGACACGACGCAGAAGAACACCGAGCAGGACTGGCTCAAGACGAACCTCGCCCGCTTCGGCGGCCTCATGCAGGGGCAGAAGAGCCTCGAGGCGGTGAGCCGCCTCATCATGAGCGAGCTCACGCCCCTCGTCGCCGCCTCCCACGGCGCGTTCTTCGTCATGGACGACGCCGAGGGCGGCAAGGCGCTCAAGCTCCTCGCGACCTACGCCTACAAGGAGCGGAAGCACGTCGCGAACCGCTTCCGGATGGGGGAGGGCATCGTCGGCCAGGCGGCGCTCGAGAAGAAGAGCATCCTCCTCTCGCGCGTGCCCGACGACTACGTCCAGATCAACTCGGGCCTCGGCGAGTCCCCGCCGAAGAACCTCATCGTGATCCCGATCCTCTTCGAGGACGAGGTCCGCGCCGTGATCGAGCTCGCGAGCTTCGAGAGCTTCAGCGCGATCCACCGCATCTTCCTCGAGCAGCTCTCGGAGACGATCGGCGTCGTGCTGAACATGATCGGCGCGAACACCCGCACCGAGGAGCTCCTCAAGCAGTCGCAGTCGCTCGCGCACGAGCTGCAGGAGCAGTCGCGCGAGCTGCAGCAGCAGCAGGAGCAGCTCAAGCGCTCGAACAACGAGCTCGAGCAGCAGGCGAAGACGCTCCGCGCCTCGGAGGAGATGCTGCGCGAGCAGCAGGAGGAGCTGCAGCAGGTCAACGAGGAGCTCGAGGAGAAGGCGTCCCTGCTCGTCGAGCAGAACCGCGCCGTCGAGCAGAAGAACAAGGAGGTCGAGCTCGCGCGGCAGGCGGTCGAGGAGAAGGCCTCGCAGCTCGCGGTCTCGTCCCGGTACAAGAGCGAGTTCCTCGCGAACATGAGCCACGAGCTGCGCACGCCGCTCAACTCGCTCCTCATCCTCGCGCGCATGCTCGCCGACAACAAAGAGGCGAACCTCAGCGGGAAGCAGGTCGAGTACGCCAAGACGATCCACGGCGCGGGGTCGGACCTCTTGAACCTGATCAACGAGGTGCTCGACCTCTCGAAGGTGGAGGCGGGGAAGATCGAGATCTACCCGACCGACGTGAGCATCACCGAGCTCACGAAGCAGATCGACGCGACGTTCCGGCCGGTCGCGCAGTCGAAGAAGCTCGATCTCGTCATCGAGGTCGACCCCGACGTCCCGGTCACGCTCAAGACCGACGGGCAACGCGTCCTGCAGATCCTCCGGAACCTCCTCGGGAACGCGTTCAAGTTCACCGAGCTCGGGAGCGTGGGCCTCCACGTCTTCCTCCCCCCGCCGCAGCAGGCGTACGGCTCGAGCAACCTCGCGAGCCAGCCGGAGTACGTCATCGCGTTCGCGGTGAAGGACACCGGCCTCGGCATCCCGAAGGACAAACAGCAGCTCGTCTTCGAGGCGTTCCAGCAGGCCGACGGCACCACCTCGCGCCGCTACGGCGGCACCGGGCTCGGCCTCTCGATCAGCCGCGAGCTCTCGCGCCTCCTCGGCGGCGAGGTGCGCGTCGAGAGCGAGCTCGGGAAGGGGAGCACCTTCACGCTCTACCTGCCGTTCTCGCATCAGGGCTCGGTCACGGCGAAGGAGCGCGAGGCGACGGCGGAGGAGCCGGCGGAGTCGCTCCCTCCCGGCGAGATGCCGGACGATCGCGAGGGCCTCACCCCGAACGACAGCGTCGTCCTCATCGTCGAGGACGATCAGCAGTTCGCCACGACGCTCCTCCAGATGGCGCGCGCCCATGGCTTCAAGGGGATCGTCGCGCTCCGCGGCGACACCGGCCTCTCGCTCGCGCGGCGCCTCCTGCCGAGCGCGATCCTGCTCGATCTCGGGCTCCCCGCGATCGACGGGCTCCGCATCCTCGAGCACCTGAAGGCGCACCCGCAGACGCGCCACATCCCGGTCCACATCCTCTCCGGCGGCGACAAGAAGCACGAAGGCCTCTCCCTCGGCGCGGTCGCGTACGTCGAGAAGCCGGTGAGCAAGGAGGCGCTCGATCGAACCTTCGAGGACATCGAGGGCTTCCTCCACCGCAAGGCGTCGACGCTCCTCATCGTCGAGGACGACGAGCGCGAGCGGAAGACGATCGTCGAGCTCATCGGCTCCGGCGACGTCGAGACGACCGCGGTCGGCAGCATCCAGGACGCGCTCGCCGCGCTCGAAGAGAGCCGCTTCGACTGCATGGTCCTCGACCTCACCCTGAAGAGCGGCTCCGGCTTCGACCTCCTCGAGACGATGCAGAAGAAGCCCGAGCTCCGCTCGCTCCCCGTCATCGTCTACACCGGCCGTGACCTCTCCGCGCAGGAGGAGACGCGGCTCAAGAAGTTCGCGCGCTCGATCATCCTGAAGGACGCGCGCTCGCCGGAGCGGCTCCTCGCGGAGACGACGCTCTTCCTCCACCGCGTCGAGGCGGCGCTCCCGCAGCCGAAGCGACGCATGCTGCAGGACGCCGCCGGCGGCGAGAGCACCTTCCACGGCAAGACCGCGCTCATCGTCGACGACGACGTGCGGAACATCTATGCGCTCTCGTCGGTGCTCGAGGAAACCGGTATGAACGTCGTTTTTGCAGAAAACGGCAAAGCGGGCCTCGAGACGCTGAAGAGCACCCCCGGCGTCAGCATCGTCCTCATGGACGTGATGATGCCGGAGATGGACGGCTACGAGGCGATGCGGGAGCTCCGCAAGATGCCGGAGTACAAGAACCTCCCCGTGCTCGCGCTCACCGCGAAGGCGATGAAGGGCGATCGCGAGAAGTGCCTCGCGGCGGGGGCGAGCGACTACGTCACCAAGCCGGTCGATCCCGACCAGCTCCTCTCCCTCATGCGGGTCTGGCTCTACTCGAACCGGACGTGATCGATGTTGAAGCGCAGCGGTACGTACGGACGTGTCGAGGTGCCGGCCCCCGAGGTCGGCGCCGAGGACGTGCTCGTGCCGGAGCTCGAGGAGGAGGGGCCGCCCGTCTCGCGCCTCGGCGACGACAACCGCGACGACTTCGCGGGGGTGTCGGCGCTCGAGCGCATCGAGATGGAGCTGCTCCTCGAGGGGATCTACCGCCACTACGGCTACGATTTCCGCTCCTACGCGCGCTCGTCGCTGCGGCGGCGGCTGACGAAGCGGCTCGACGCGGAGGGGCTCACGACGTTCTCGGCGCTACAGGACAAGGTGCTCCACGACCCGATCGCGATGGAGAACCTCGTCCGCGACATGTCCGTGAACGTCACGAGCATGTTCCGCGATCCGACCTTCTTCCTCGCGTTCCGGCAGAAGGTGGTGCCGATGTTGCGGACGTATCCGTTCGTCCGCATCTGGCACGCCGGCTGCGCGTCGGGGGAGGAGGTCTACGCGATGGCGATCCTCCTCGAGGAGGAGGGCCTCTACGAACGATCGCGCCTCTATGCGACCGACATGAACGCGGAGGCGCTCGACCGCGCGCGGACCGGCATCTTCCCGATCTCACGGATGCGCGAGTACACCGCGAGCTACCAGCAGGCCGGCGGGACGCGCTCGTTCAGCGAGTACTACACCGCGAGCTACGGGGCCGCGCTCTTCCACGCGCGGCTGCGCGAGAACGTCCTCTTCGCGCAGCACAACCTCGCGACCGACACGTCGTTCAGCGAGTTCAACGTCATCCTCTGCCGGAACGTCCTCATCTACTTCGATCGCTCGCTCAAGGAGCGCACGCTGAAGCTGTTCCACGACTCCCTCTCGCCGCTCGGCTTCCTCTGCCTCGGTCGCCGCGAATCGCTCCGCTTCACGAACGTGGAGCCGGACTTCACCGAGATCGACGCCAAGGAGCGGATCTTTCGGAGGGCGCGCTGATGCCGATCCCTCAGATCGTCGTCATGGGCACGTCGGCCGGCGGGCTCCGCGCGCTCGAGCGCGTCCTCGGCGCGCTCCCGGCGCGGTTCGCGCTCCCGATCGTCGTGGTGCAGCACCGCTCGAAGGAGTCGGAGGCGTTCGCGGAGGTGATGGGCTCGCTCGTCGACCTCCCCGTGCGCGAGGCGGAGGACAAGGAGCCCGTCGTCGCGCCGGGCGTGTACCTCGCGCCGCCGGACTACCACCTGCTCCTCGAGCCGGGGCGCTTCGCGCTCTCGACCGACGAGCCGGTCGGCTTCAGCCGCCCCTCGATCGACGTGCTCTTCGAGTCGGCCGCCGACGCCTACGGCTCCGGCGTCGTCGGCGTGCTCCTCACCGGCGCGAACTCCGACGGCACGCGCGGGCTCCGCCGCATCCGCGCGGTGGGGGGGCTCGCGATCGTCCAAGACCCCGCCACGGCGGAGAGCCCCGAGATGCCGGCCGCGGCGGTGAAGGACGGCGCCCTCGACAAGGTCGTCGGCCTCGACGCCATCGCCGAGGAGCTCCTTCGCCTCGCTCCCCGCCCGAAAGGTAGCGCTTCATGACCGCGCCCAACGAGCCGCTCCCCAGCGTCAACATCCTCGTCGTCGACGACGAGCCGTCGAACCTCCTCGCGCTCGAGGCGATCCTGGAGCCCTTGCAGCAGAACGTCGTCCGCGCGAGCTCGGGCGTCGAGGCGCTGCGGCTCGCGCTGAAGATGGAGTTCTGCGTCGTGCTCCTCGACGTGCAGATGCCGGAGATGGACGGCCTCGAGACGGCGGAGCTCCTGCGGAAGCGGCCGAAGACGAAGGGCGTCCCGATCATCTTCCTGACGGCGATCAACAAGGAGAGCTCGTGGGTCGCGCGCGGCTACGGCGTCGGCGCGGTGGACTACCTCTTCAAGCCGTACGATCCCGACACCCTGCGCACGAAGGTCGCCACGTTCGTCGACCTCGCGAAGAAGAACATCGCGATCCGCGCGCAGCACGCCGATTTCCGGCGCTGGAGCGAGCGCCGCTACGAAGACCTCGCCGATTCGATGCCGCAGGTGGTGTGGACGGCCGATCCCGACGGCACGGTGAAGTACCGCAACAAGCAGTGGGAGCAGATCGCGGGCGGCGCGGACGAGGGCTTCGCCGCGATCGTGCACCCCGCCGACCTCGACGCGTTCGAGAAGGGGTGGGCGGACGCGGTCCAGACCAAGAAGGCCTGGGAGGCGGAGCTCCGGATCGGCGCGCGGTACCACCTCGTCCGCGCGGTGCCGCGCCTCGACGATCACATCGCGGGGTGGGTCGGCACCGCGACCGACATCGACGATCGCGTCCGCGCCGATCGCGCGCTGCGCATGCTCGCCGACGCGAGCCAGCTCCTCAACCGCTCGCTCACGGAGGAGGGGACCGCGCGCGAGCTCGAGGCCGCGCTGTCGTGTGCGCTCCCGATCCTCGGCGACGCGGCGATCCTCGACGTGCGCGAAGGCGGCGAGCGGCAGCGCGTCTGCGTGACGAGGGCGGGCGTCGACGAGCGGCGCTTCGACGATCCGCGCTTCGATCTCGGCCCCTCCACCGTGGGCTACTCCGGGCGCGCGGAGGTGTTCCTCGACGTGAAGGCGGAGGCGGCGGAGCTCGGCAAGCTGCGCGAGTCGGAGCGGAGCCCGAACCCGTCCGGTCGCGGCGGCGAGCACCTGCGCTTCCTCGCCGAGCTCGGCGTCGACGCGTACATCTGCGTGCCGCTCCTCTCGCGCGAGCGCACGATCGGGACGCTGTCGTTCGTGCGGGTCGAGGGCGGCGGCGTGTTCGACGGCGGCGACGTCGACCTCGCAGAGGACCTCGCGCGTCGCATCGCGGTGTCGATCGACAACAGCCGCCTCCACGTGACGACGGAGAGGCGGCGCGAGGAGCTCGAGCTCGCGAACAAGAGCAAGGACCTCTTCCTCGCGACGCTCTCGCACGAGCTGCGCACGCCGCTCAACGCGATCGTGGGCTGGACGGACATGATGCGCCGCGGCCAGCTCGCGGGCGACGAGCTGCACCACGCGATGGAGACGATCGACCGCAACGCGCTCGCGCTCTCGGGCCTCGTCGCCGACCTCCTCGACGTCTCCCGCATCGTGACGGGCACGCTCAAGATCGAGTCGAAGCACGTGCCGATCGCGTCGATCGTCGACGCCGCCGTCGCGGCGGCGCGACCGCAGTGCGCGACGAAGGAGATCACGCTCGAGACGAGCGCGACGAGCAACGCGACGGTGATGGGCGACGCGGGCCGCCTCCGGCAGGTGATCCACAACCTGCTCTCGAACGCGGTGAAGTTCACGCCGCCGGGCGGCAAGGTCAGCGTGCGGCTCGAGGGGGACGACGCGAGCGTCCGCGTCGTCGTCGCCGACAGCGGCGAGGGCATCGACCCGGCCTTCCTCCCGCACGTCTTCGAGCGTTTCCGTCAGTCGGAGACGGCGCGCACGCGCGGCCTCGGGTTGGGGCTCGCGATCGTGAAGCACCTCGTCGAGGAGCATCGCGGCACGGTGCACGCGTCGAGCGAAGGGCAGGGGAGAGGTTCGACGTTCACGATCGAGCTGCCGGTCGCGTCCGACGCGCCGGCGGCCATCTCGGAGGAGCACACGGTGGAGAACACAGGCGAACCGGACCTCAAGGGCGTTCATGTCCTCATCGTCGAGGACGATCCGGACGGGAACGAGCTGATCTGCACGATCCTGGAGCGCTACGGCGCGAAGGTGTCGTCGGCCACGACCGCCGCGGCTGCGCTCGACGTCCTGTCGACGGAGCACCCGCAGATCCTGGTCTCGGACATCGGTCTGCCGGACATGGACGGCATCGAGCTGATCAAGACGGTGCGAGCGCGCCCGGAGATCGCGGAGATCCCGGCCGTCGCGCTCACCGCCTACGCCTCGCGCCAGGACGCGACGAAGGCGATCGGCGCCGGCTTCGACGCCCACGTCGCCAAGCCGGTGCAGCCGGCCACCCTGGGCGGCGCGGTCGCGCGGTTGCTCACGACGACGACGAAGGACCCCCGCGCGCCAAAGGCCGCCTCGAGCGCGGCGTAGCTTCAGCGCGATTTGAGGCGCTCGATCTCCGCGAGCGCCTCGGCGAGCCGCCGCTCGGCATCGTCGGCGCGCTGCTCCGCCGTCTCGCGTTTCGCGACGAGGTCGTCGACCATCTTGCCGAGCTCTCGGATCATGTCGTCCGCTTCGGGCAATGCGACGGTTCCGTGAAAGAAGCGGAGGTGGTCGTCCTCGAGCGCGAGGTCGAGGCCGAGGACGCGCGACGGATAGCGACCCGCTTGCGGCACGACCGGATCGTAGACGCGCGCGTTCGCGGACGGGAGGCGGTACATCTTCAGCCGGGCGCGACCGCGATCGAGGATGGCGTACTCGGGGATCCCGAGGCTGGCGTAGAGCGCCACGTTGCGCTCGTGGTCCTTCGCCTTGTCGCCTTCGACGTGCACCTCGAGGACGAAGTCGAGGCCCTTGCCTTCGCTGCTCACGACCCACTTCGTGCGCTCGCGAGGATCGACGTCGAGCACGGCGAGCACGTCGGGGACGATCTTCCTCGCGCCCGGGTAGTAGACCGCGAGCTCGGAGGAGAGATAGACCTTGCGCCCGAGCCGCTCGAAGAAACGCCCGAGCGCGTCGAGGGGTCCTTCCTTGCCTGTTCGATGGCGATCGCCCTCCGGCGCCATCTCCTCGATCGACACCTCGTTGGGGAGCATCGCGACGACGGCGGCGCGTTCGGGCTCCGTGAGCGTGTCCCACTGCTCCTGGGTCGGGGCGCGCGGATCTCGCGGATCGACGACGAACGGAGCGCGCTGCACCATCGCCTCGAAGCATAGCGCGTCAGAGCAGGACGAGCATGCGGGCGCCTTCGGGGGTGGTCTCCGTCGCGATGGTGCCGCCGTGGGCGGTGATGAGGCCGCGGGCGATGAGGAGGGCGAGGCCGCCGCGGCTCTCGTCGGGGGCGACGCTCTTGGCGGCGCGCGGGGCGGTGCCGCGAACGGTGAAGGCGACCTTCGCCTCTTGCTTCTCCATGCCGAGGCGGATGACGCCGCCCTCGCCCGTCGACTTGAGCGCGACGCTGACGAGCTTCGTCAGCGCGTCGACGACGTGGGCGCGGTCGACCGTCACCGTGACGGAGTCGTCGGCTGGGCCCTCCTCGACCGAGGCGCCCTTGTCCGCGGCGAGCGGCTTCGCCTTCTCGACCGCGACGCGGAGGAGCGCGGCGGCGTTCTCGGGCTTGGCCTGGACCTCGACGCTGCCCGCCTCGATGCGGCTCGCCTCGAGGAGGTCGTCGATGAGGCGCTGCATGCGCGTCGACGCGCGCTCCATGCGCGAGACGAGGGAGGTCGCGCGGGCGCGCTCGAAGTCGGGGGCCTCGAGGTCGTCGCGGAGGAGGCCGGTGCTCATCGCGAACGTGTTGAGCGGGTTGCGGAGGTCGTGCGCGACGCTCGCGAGCAGGACCTCGCGCGCGCGCGTGGCGGCGCGGAGGTCGGCGCGGACGCGCGCGGTCTCTTGCGCGATCTCCTCCAGCGCGTCGAGGACCTGGCTCGCCGGGATCGGCTCGTCGCCGAGCGCGCCGCGCGCCTCCGCGATCGCGCTCTTCACCTCGTCTGGGGAGGCCGCGGTCTTGATGTGAGCGGCGGTCCAGCCGAGGCCCTTCGACGTCACTGAGGCGCCTTTGCCCACTGGCCGTTTGCGTTCTGCGCCTTCGCCGCGACGACGGCTTCGTACTCGCTCTCGAACATGACGAGCTGCTCCGTCACGACGTCGAGGTTCTTCGCGTTCATCTCGTTGTCCTCGGCGCGGCTCATGTCGCTCATCTGCCGGCGGATCTCGCCGAGCTTGTCGCAGATGTTGCCGAGCAGCTCGACGTCGACCTGCGCGCGCGCCTTGTCCGCGAAGTTCTCGCGGTAGGTGTCGAACAGCTTGTTCGCCGCGCCGCCGAGCTCGCCCATGATGTCGGCCATCTGCGAGGACTGACGCACCTTGCGGATCTCGCCGAGCTCCTTCTCGTAGACCTCGAGGCGTCCGTCGATGACGGCGATGTTCTTCGTGTTGAACTCGAGCTCGAGCCCGCCCTCCTTGAAGGCGACCATGCGCTCGCGGATCTTCTTCAGCGACCCGATGATGCGCATGAGGAGCGCGGGCCGCCGCGAGACGCGCGGCTCGCCCGCGAAGTGCGCCTGGTACACCGCGAACTGCGCGTTCGCGAGGGTGGCGAGGACGCTCGCGCGCTCCTCGGGCGTGCCGCTCTTCTGCGCGTTCTCGATCAGCTCGATCTCTTTTTGGTACTGCGTGAGGTTCGAGACGACGATCTCGCGATCGCGCTGGAACTCGTTCACGGTGCCCTCCTCGAGGAGCTGGGTCATGCGCTTCTCGATGCCTTTCAGGTCGTCGACGAGCTCGCCGAGGAGCGCGACGTCGCGCGTCGTGCGGTCCTTGCCCGCGAAGTGCCGCGCGTAGCGGTTGAAGACGAGGTTCGCGCTCGTCGCCTCGTGGGAGAACTCCTCGAAGGTGGGGCCCACCTCCTGCGCGCGCACGATCGCGTTGCGTTCCTGCGCATAGAGGTCGAGGTTCTTCTGCGCGGCGTCACGCAGGCGGATCAGGTCGGCGGGCATCGCCGCGGAGGGGATCTGATCGATGCGCGAGAGCACGTCGCGCATGCGTTTCATGATGCTGTCGAGGAGCGCGACGTCACGCGTGAGCCGAGACTGCCCCGCAAAGCCGGCCGCGTATTCATCGTCGAGCTTGGACAGCTCGGTGGTCAGGTTCTCGAGGATCGACATCGCGCCCCGACTTACCACTCGCGCCGGAGGGGGAAAAGCCGCCGCTCTCCTTAAGTCGCGCGGGGCGCGCGGGGGGTGCGAGGGCTGGCGAAGTCGCGCGGGCTCGAGCCCGCCCATGGAACGACGAAGGCGCCCCCAACGGAGCGCCTTCGTCGTGCGAGGCAAAACGCCGCCGCGAGGGCGGGCCTCGCGTGGTGTGGCCTCGAGCTGAGCCTTCGAGTCGGCTCGGCGATCAGGCCTTCTTGCGCTTGCGCGAAGCGGCCATGAGGGCGATGCCGAGGCCGGCCGCGATGGCGAGGCCGCTGCCGGTGGAGCCGCCCGTCGTGTTGCAGCCGCCGTCGTCGGTCGACGCCGGGGTCGCCGCGGTGCCGCTGGTGCCGGCGTCGTTCGCCGGCGTGGTGCCCGCGTCGGTGTCGGTGTCGGGGGGCGGTTCCTCGTCGCCTTCGCACGTCTCGGGGGCTGCGTCCTCGTCACCGTCGAGTGTGAGCTCCCCGCGGATCTCGCCGGCCCCGTGCAGCTCGGTGTGGAAGTTCAGGTAGGTGTCCTTCGTGTCGAGGCCGGTTGCCTCGTCGTCCGTGAGCGTCTGGTTGACCGTGGTCGCCGCCGTGCCGCTGGGAAGAGTGATGAGCGGCGCGCCCGTGCCCGCGGCCTCGTCGTCGATCGTGTGAATGTGCGCTGCCGTGATCTTCTCCGCGAAGGTCGAGGGCGTGAAGGTGATCTTTCCGCAGAGCTTCTTCGTATCGGTGTCGTAAGTGAAGCGGGCCTTGGCGGTCGCCGCGCTGTCGGTTGCCGTCGGCTTCTCGTTCTCTCCCGAGATGTCGCTCGCGATGTAGTTCTTCTTCGCGGCGCTAGCCATGCCAGTAACGAGCACCGCCGCGAGGGCCGTGCCGAGGAAAAGAGAGGTCTTCATGCCCGGTAGGCTCGCCCGAAGATCGCCTTCGCGCAACCTTCGCACCGAAAATCGCTCGCACCTGATCGCGGTGTCACGGCCCGTTGCTCTCGTTCACACCGAAACAAGGACCGTAGTATCCGCTACTTCGCTCCACGCCCCCGCGCCGTCGAGCTCGCGAGGCCACAAAAAAAGGACCGATCGCGAGCATGACGCGCCCTCCGCGACGATTCGACCGCTTCGTTATTCACTCCGCTAAGCGCATTTCCAATACGCGCTAACACCTGCACGCTTCTGCGCTAATTGCCAATGCGCCCCCGTCGCTCGTGCGTGCACAATGCATCTTCATGCACGCACGCCGCTCCGAAGCTCGTGCCCCGCGCCGGCACGGAGCGCATGCTCGCGCGCCCCGCGCCGGCACGGAGGTCGTGCAACGACGAGCCGCCGAGAATGCGCGCGTCGATACCGCGCCGACTCACGCCGACTCACGCTCGAAGCAAGCTCGAAGCACGCTCGCGAGCGGCGGCCCGAGCCGTGCGGTGTGGAGCAGCGCGTCTTCGCAGGTCGGCGCGATGGACGCACCCGATCCCGAGGATGCGTCGATGCCGCGCCGACTCACGCTCGAAGTACGCTCCCGAGCGCGGCCCGAGCCGAGGGGCGTGGAGCAGCGCGTCTTTGCACGTCGGCGGCGATGGGGGGGGCACGCGATCCGATTCGCTCGGAGCACGTCCGGGCGGACGCGCGGGCGTCGCTTGGAGCGCGTTCGGGTTGGGGCGACGTCTTCGTGCGTCGGCGTCGAGGTTCGTCGGCCGGAGGACGTTCGGCGGATGCGCGGCGTGTTCGTGCATCGGCATCGAGGCGCGGTGCTCGGAGCGCGTTCGGGTCGAGCACGCGGAGGGCTCGTCGTTCGGAGGGGTTCGGGCCCGGCGAGCGGCTCGGAAACACGCGCGGGAGCGGCACCGGCGGGCCGGCGGCCCGATCGCTGCTCGAATTTTGCGTGTGTTGTGGCGGGGATGGTAGCTCCGGGGCGGGGGGCTCGTGCGCTTCTTGGTAGCCGTGCTACGTGGCTGGCGCCGGGCGGTGGGGAGCTCCAGCTGGCACGGAACATGACCCTCGAGACGTAGATGGCTTCGAACCCCGCCACACCTTTCGGACTGGAATTCGGTAACGTCGAGGAGCTTCATCGCGACGCGCCGCCGCGCTCCGAGCGTAGTGCGCAGACCCGTTCGCAGGGCCCCCGGTCCGCGTTTTCCCGTATCGGGGTCGCCGCCAACGAGACCAGCGAAAGCCCCTTCGCGGCCCTGTCGGCGCGGCACGGGCGGCCGCTCCGCGTCGCCATCCTCAGCGATTTTACAACGATTCCGTACGCCAACGGTGCAGCGTTCCAGACACGGTTCCTGTACCAAGAATTGCGTCGGTGTGGTCACGAGGTCACAGTCATCGGCCCCCGCGACCCCCACGCCGACCCCGCCTCCCTCCCGCCGGACACCGTGGGCCTCCCCAGCGTCCCGCTGAAGACCTACCCCGGCCTCTTCCTCCCGATGCCGACGGAGGCGTGGGTCTACGACCCGTCCCGCTGGAGCTTCGACATCATCTTCGCGCAGGCCACGTCGCCCGCGCTCCACTTCGCGGTGTGGCTCCGCAAGATGAAGGGGATCCCCGTCATCTGCGTGAACACCACGCACCTCTCCGCCGCCTACGACGTCCTCCTCCCCGAGAACCTGAAGCGGCTCGGCTGGGTGAACGCCGGCCTCGAAGGCGCGCTGAAGCGGCCGGTCGACAAGCATTTCGCCGCCATCTACAACGACTCCGACGGGCTCGTCGTCCTCTCCGAAGGCCTCCGCTCGTACTGGCGAGAGCGCGGCGTGACGGTGCCGATTCACGTCATCCCCCGCACCGTGCAGCCGGAGATCTTCGATCGCCCGCTCGGCGAGGACCCGTACACGCACCTCGAGTCCGCCGAAGGCCACTCGTGGCGCGGCGCGCGGCTCCTCTGCGCCGGCCGCCACACGCGCGAGAAGAGCCAGGACCGCATCATCCGCATCTTCGCGCGCTACGTCGCGCCGGTGGACCGCGAGGCCACGCTGACGATGCTCGGCGACGGCCCCGATCGCGAATACTACGAGCGCGTCGCGCAAGAAGAGGGCGTCGCGCATCGCGTCTTCTTCCCGGGCGAGGTGCCGTTCACGAAGATGGCGGACTACTACGCCTACGCCGACCTCTTCGTGCACGGATCGCTCAGCGAGACCTACGGCAACGTCATGGGCGAGGCGCTCTGGTGCGGCACCCCCACCGTCGCCTTCGCCGACGGCATGGGCGTGTCCTCCCAGATCAAGGACCGCGTGAACGGCGTCCTCCTCAGCCCGGGCAAGGGGCATCGCAGCGAGCGCGAGGCGGACGCCACGTTCGGCCGCGCCGTCCTCGACCTCCTCGCCGATCCCGAAGAGCGCGCGCGCCTCGGCACCGCCGCTTCGAAGATGTCGCGCGAGCGCTGCTCCCCCCTCGCGGTCCAGACCCGCATCGCGGACGCCTTCCGCCTCGCGCAGGAGCACGCCGCCGCGTGCCGGATCAACGCCGCCGCCGACGGCCCCCGCGTGGTCCAATGGGCGACCACCTTCCACCACTTCCGCTCCTGGGCCGCCGCCAATGCCACCCTGTACCTCGTCGGCCACCTCCGCCCCGCCGACGACCACTCGAAGACGAAAGCCAAGCTCCACCCCCAAATCGGCAGCTAACGCCCAGCCAACGCCCCCAAAGCCCCCCCGCCCACGGCCGTCAGAGGCCAAATCGCGAGCGGGGGTGCAGGGGCGAAGCCCCTGCGTTGAAAATTCCGGCGCTTGCATTCAGATTCGGGAGACGTGATCCTAGCTACTGATGGGGAGCTTCACGCCCGCCCCCTCGACGGTGCTGTCTCCTGGCGATCGCCTCGATCGCTACGAGCTCGTCTGCATGCTCGCGCAAGGCGGGATGGGCAGCGTGTGGCTTGCGCGCCTCGTCGGCAAACACGGCTTCGAGCGGCTCGTCGCGGTGAAGACCATCCTGCCGACGTTCGGCACCGACCGGACCTTCGTCGACATGTTCCTCGACGAGGCCCGCATCGCCGGGCAGATCGATCACGAGAACGTCGTCCGCACGCTCGAGATCGGCGAGGACCGCGACGTCCTCTACCACGCGATGGAGCTCATCGACGGCGAGTCGGTGCGGAAGCTCTATCGCGACGTGCGCAGCGCCAGCGCCGCGTTCCCCCTCGGCGTCGCGCTGCGCATCGCGGCCGATACGCTAACCGGGCTCCACGCCGTCCACGAGCTCGTCGGCCCCGACGGCAGGAACCTCGAGGTCGTCCATCGCGACGTCTCCCCGCAGAACATCCTCCTCACCATGCGCGGCACGGTGAAGCTCATCGACTTCGGCGTCGCCAAGGCCCGCGAGCGCAGGACGGAGGAGACCACCGCCGGCACGCTCAAGGGCAAGATCGAGTACATGGCGCCGGAGCAGGCCAACGGCACCAAGGTCGATCGCCGCGCCGACGTGTACGCGGTGGGCGCCGTGCTCTACGAGCTCCTCGCCGGCGAGCCGCTCCGCAACACGGAGGACGGCCGCCAGCTCCTCGCGCTCCACGAGCTCATGACCGGCGCGCCCTACGAGCCGCTCCATCCCGGCGTCCCGCTCCCGGTCCGCACCGTCGTCGACCGCGCGCTCGCGAACGATCCCGACGATCGCTACCGCACCGCGGAGGACATGCGCCGCGCGATCGAGCAGGCGATGGTCCAGATCGGCCTCAGCGCCACGACCGAGGACGTCGCGAGCGCGCTCGTGCAGTACTCGAAGGAGCGCACGCAGCGCCGCAAGGACGCGATCGACGCCGCGGTGAAGGTCGCGCAGCAGCTCGAGCGGGAGCGCGGCGGCGCGCCGGCGCCCTCCGCGCGCAGCAGCCGCACGATGTCGACCGACGAGACGTACATCACGGTGTCCGGCACGCCGTCCGGGATGCAGGTGCCGCCCGGCGTCGGCGATCCCTCCGGCACGCTCGTGCAGCCGCTCGTGTTCCCGCATCCGGCCTCGTCGGCCGACATGCTCGGCGCGGTCGACGGGCAGATGCTGATCGCGCCGCAGCCGCTCCTCCCCGCCATCGTCCCGACCGACGGATCGACCTCGATGCGAACCATGCAAGGTGCATCGATCTCCGCCGCGCCGCCGCCGCCGGCGAAGAGCGGCTTCGGCACCGTCGTCGTCCTCGGGTTCGTCGGTGTCCTCGGCATCGTCGCGGGCGTGCTCGTCGCGCGCCAGCCGGGCCACGCCACCGCCGAGCAGCCGTCGAGCACGCCCGTCACGTACGTGCCGGCCAACCCGAGCGCCGCCGCGCCGACCAGCGCGACGCCGGTGGTGATCGCGCCGCCGACCGTGCTCCCGCCGGGCTCGGCGGTCCCGTCGGCGGGGACGACCGCGCGCCCGAAGGAAACGAAGGAGCCGAAGGAGCACGTGGGCGCGGGAGCGACGACGACGGTGCAGCCGTCGAGCGCGCCGAAGCCGAAGCCGAAGCCGCGGAAGCCGAAAGGCGACGGCGACGAGTATGGCTTCTAGGACGCGTCTCTGCGCCTTCGTCGTCGGGGCGCTCCTCTTCGCAGCACCGAGCGACGTCGCCGCGGCGCCCAGCGCGGCGGAGCGCGAGACGGCGCGCCGCCACATGGACGAAGGCACCGCCGCGATGAAGACGGGCGAGCACCGGCGCGCGCTCGAGGCGTTCTCGAAGGCGCACGAGATCATGCACGTGCCGACGACGGGCCTCGCCGTCGCGAAGGCGCACCTCGCCGCGGGGCACCTCGTCGAGGCGCGCGAGGCGGCGGTGGAGGTCGCGCGCACGCAGAAGGAGGCGCACGAGCCGGCCGTGTTCGAGAAGGCGCGCGACGCCGCGCGGAAGATCGAGGCGGAGGTGAAGGGGCGGATCCCGTCGCTGAAGATCAAGGTGAAGGGCGGGACCGCGTCGAAGGTCGCGGTCGACGACGTGGACGTGCCGCTCCCGCTCATCGTCGAGCCGGTGCCGGTGAACCCCGGCAAGCGCGTCGTCACGGCGAAGGGCACCGAGGGCACCGAGGCGCGCGTGAACGTCGAGGTCGCGGAGAAGGAGTCGAAGGAGGTCGAGCTCACGCTCACGTGGCCGACGACGGCCGACCCGACCGCGAAGCCGACGCCGGCGCCGACGAACGACGCCGACAAACCGCAGGAGAAGCCGAAGGTCCTCGGCTTCGGCAACGAGGACGTCGCGTCGAAGGGCGGGCGGCGCGCGCCGCTCGCGGAGGGCCTCATCTGGGGCGGCTTCGCGTTCGGCGCGGTCGGCATCGGCGTCGGCGCGGTGACGGGGCTGATGACGCTCGGCAAGGCGTCGGACGTGTCGCAGCTCTGCGAGAACAACATCTGCGCGCCGTCGGCGCAGAGCGATCTCGACTCCGCGACGTTGCTCGCGACCGTGTCGACGATCGCGTTCGGCGTCGGCCTCGCCGGCATCGGCGCCGGCGTCCTCGGCCTCGCGATGCCGCGCCAAGGCGAGACGAAGGGCCACGCCGGGCTCTCGATCCGTCCCACGCTGAACGGGCTCGGAGGGACCTTTTGACGTCGAGCAGGCAAGTCTTCCGGCGCGCCTTCGTCTTCGCGATCGGGAGCGTCCTCGTCGGCTGCGCGATGGTCGCCGGCATCGACGGCTTCCGCATCGGCGAGTGCAAGGGCGGCAACTGCGATCGCGACGGCGAGGCGCCTCCTCCTCCGCCGCCGCCCGACGTGAACGTGCCCGTCGTCGACACCGGCGTGCCCTGCGTCGGTCGCGGGACCCCGACCGCGATCCGCGTCGGCACGCCGCCGAACACGTTCTGCATCGACACGACCGAGGTGACGAATGCAGATTACAAGGTCTTCCTCGACGCCGGCGTGAACCCCGCGACGCAGGGCGGCACGTGCCTCTGGAACAAGACCTACCAGCCGTCGTATCCGGTCTCGGATCCCGACGCCGGCATGGTCGTGCCCGCGCCGGCCGACGACGCGCCGGTCACGAACGTCGACTGGTGCGACGCGGTCGCGTTCTGTCAGTGGGCGGGCAAGTACCTCTGCGGCGCGGTCGAGGACGGGAAGAAGATCGGCCCCGTCTCGGAGGCGGACCTCCTCAACTTCAAGGCGAACCAGTGGCTCCTCGCGTGCTCCGCCGAGGCGCGCCTCCGCTTCCCGTACGGCGGCGTGTTCGACGGCACGAAGTGCAACCTCGCCGATCTCGGGGAAGGCGGCGTCTTGCCGGTCGGGAGCTTGCCCGGGTGTCAGGGCGGCTATCAGGGCCTCTTCGACATGGTCGGCAACGTCCGCGAGTGGTTCGACGGTCCGTGCAAGCCGCCGCCGGACAGCGGCGCGCCGGACGCGGCGGGCCCCGAAGCCGACACCTGCATCTTGAAGGGCGGGGCGTTCGACAACGGCGGCGGGACGAACGGCCCCGTCTACGGCTGCGGCTTCGACGAGCCTTCCATTCGCCGCGATCACCAGAGCGGCAACACCGGCTTCCGCTGCTGCTCCGATTGACGCGCTACTTCACGAGCGTGCGGAAGCGGAGCGGCTCCGCGACGTTCTTGACCGGCGCGCTGCGCTCGTCGCCGAACTCGAAGCCGGCGTTGTCGGGGAGCTTCTTGAGCGCGTCGGCCATGACGAGGATCTCGTCCTTGCCCGCGCAGCCCTGGAGGCGCGCGGTGTTGTTCATGCCGCTCGAGAAGCCGGTGAAGTTGCTGTTCGGGCCGAACTGGCCGACGAAGAGCGGCGCGAGGTTCACGCCGGTCGAGACGTGCACGCCCTCTTCCTTCAGGTGATCGAACATCTTCCGCTCGGCGAGGAGGTTCGTCATCGCGCGGACGTCGCGCGCGCACTCGATCGCGCGGGCGAGGCGCTCGCCCTCGTTCTCGTCGTAGAAGGGCGGGCCGAAGAGCGCGATGATGCAGTCGCCGACCATCTTGTCGAACACGCCGCCGTGGGTCCAGACGAGCTCGACCGCGTCGCGGCTCCACGTCTCGACCAGCTCGGCGACGCGCGCCGGCGTCTTCAGCTTCGTCTCGCTTAGGCGCGTGAAGCCGGCGATGTCGACGTAGAGGATGGCGACGACCTCCTCCCGCGGCGCGAGGTAGCGGCGCTCGTAGTCCTCGGTCTGGAGGAGGCGCGCGACGTCGGCCGGGCGGAACGAGTACGCGAGCGAGCGCCACTCCTTGCTGAAGTCGACGATGCGCTGGCGGATGAAGCCGGCGAACGCGGCGAGGAGCTCGCGGTCGTACGTGTTGAACGTGCCGTGGGTCGCGGTGACGACGACCTTGCCGACGACGACGCTCTTCGTGATGCCGTTGATCAGCACCTCCTCCTGCGCGTCGGCGACGCCGAGCTCCTTCAGGAAGTCGGGGCTGTCGCCGGCGAGGTAGTCGCGGCCGAGCATCTGCAGCGTCGAGAACGACTCGTCCTCGTTCGAGAGCGTGTCGACCTTCAGCTCCTTGCCCTCGTAGAGCTGGATGTGGAGCGTCTTTCCGGTGCCCTCCTCCGCGCGGTAGACGAGGACGAGCTTGTGGACCGGGATCGCGTCGGCGAGGACCTCGACCGCCTGCTTCACGCCCTCGCCGAGGACGCGGTGCCGGAGCGCGTTGCCGAGCCGCATCATGACGAGGTGCTTCTCGCGCATCGCCTTGATGCTGAAGAGGTAGTTGTCGAGCACCTCGCAGACCGCGTTCAGCGCTTCTTGCAGGCGGTTCGCCTCCGCGCCCGGCGCGCACACGAGGCCGGCGCGCCCGAACCACTCGCCTGCGACGTCGAGGTGCTGCGCGATGACGACGTGCTCGCCGGTCGCGATCGCGACGCGCTCGCGCTTCTCTTCCGACGTGCGCGCCCAGACGTCGGCTTTGTCGGGGATGCTCGGCGGCTTCCCGGCGTCCTGACCCCAGAGGAACGCGCGCAGGTTCAGGTCCTCGCCGTAGGTCTCGACCCACGCCGCGGTCGCAGCGAGCTGCTCGCCGATGCGGGGCAGGAGCGCACCGAGCATCTCGCTCACGCTCCACCGCTTCACGAGCCCTTCCTCGATCAGCTCGTCGACCAGGTCGCGCAGGTCGAAGAGCTCCCGCAGCTGCGCTTCGGTCAGTTCCGCGGAGGACATGCGCTGCATTGTGCCACTTGCCGGCTGAGGTCCACAGGCCTAAAGAGCTGACCCATGCGTAAGGACTGGGTCTCGAAGCGAAGCGGCGCCACCGTCACGCAGATGCACTATGCCCGGCAAGGCCTCGTCACCGAGGAGATGGCCTACGTCGCGAAGCGCGAGAAGGTCGAGCTGGAGCTGGTCCGGAGCGAGGTCGCGCGCGGGCGCATGATCATCCCGGCCAACGTCAACCACCTGAACCTCGAGCCGATGGGCATCGGCATCGCGCTCTCGTGCAAGGTCAACGCGAACATCGGATCGTCCGCGGTGACGAGCGAGGTCGAGGGCGAGCTCAGGAAGCTCGCGGTGTCGCTCAAGTACGGCGCCGACACGGTGATGGACCTCTCGACCGGCGGCGACATCAACGGCATCCGCCAGGCGATCATCGACGCGTCGCCGGTGCCGATCGGCACGGTGCCGATCTACCAGGCGCTGCAGGAGGTGAAGTCCGTCAAGAAGCTCACCGCCGCCGACATGATCGACATGCTCGAGCATCAGGCGAAGCAGGGCGTCGACTACTTCACGATCCACGCCGGCGTGCTGGTGCAGTACCTCGAGCTCGTGAAGGACCGCATCACCGGGATCGTCTCGCGCGGCGGCTCGATCATGGCGCAGTGGATGATCGAGCATCACAAGCAGAACCCGTTCTATACGCACTGGGACAAGGTGCTGGAGATCTGCGCGAAGTACGACGTGTCGATCAGCGCGGGCGACGGCCTCCGCCCCGGCTGCCTCGCCGACGCGAGCGACAAGGCGCAGTTCGCGGAGCTCGCGACGCTCGGCGAGCTCACCAAGCGCGCCTGGGAGAAGGACGTCCAGGTCATGATCGAGGGCCCCGGCCACGTGCCGTTCGATCAGATCGAGATGAACGTGAAGAAGGAGATGGAGCTGTGCCACGAGGCGCCGTTCTACGTCCTCGGCCCCCTCGTCACCGACATCGCGCCCGGCTACGACCACATCACGAGCGCGATCGGCGCGACGATGGCGGGGACCGCCGGCGCGGCGATGCTCTGCTACGTGACGCCGAAGGAGCACCTCGGCCTCCCCGACGAGGAGGACGTGAAGCAGGGGATGATCGCGTACAAGATCGCGGCCCACGCCGCCGACGTCGCGCGCAAGCGCCCCGGCGCGCGCGACCGCGACGACGCGCTCAGCCGCGCGCGCTACGCCTTCGACTGGAAGGAGCAGTTCCGCCTCTCGATCGATCCCGAGGTCGCGCAGTCGATGCACGACGAGACGCTCCCCGACGAATACTTCAAGACCGCCGAGTTCTGCTCGATGTGCGGTCCGAAGTTCTGTTCGATGCACATCAACCGCGCGGTCGAGGACTTCAACAAGAAGGTCGACGAGGACAAGAAGGCCGGCAAGCGCACGCTCGACGTCTTTGCGGGCTAACAAGCTCAAGTCGACGCTCGCGCTGCTGAGGGGGCTCCAGCCTCGCGTGCGCCTCGCGCTCGCCGGCGTCGGCGCGCTCTTCCTCGCGATCCTCTTCGCGACGTGCGGGGCGTGCCGGCGCTCCCCGGATCAGCCGCCGGCGGCGGCGGGCTCCGCCTCGGCGCAGCCGAGCGCGACGACGTCGGGCGCGCGGCTCCGCGTGGCGGCGTCGGCGGCGGGGGTGATCGATCCGATGATGTGGTCGCACGCGCGGAAGGGCGACGTCGAGAGCCTGCAGACGCTCGCGGTGCACGAGGGCGCGTCCGGGCTCGTGGAGGCGGCGGAGGTGGACGCGTCGCTCCGGCCGATCGCGATCCGCGCGATGGCCTACGCCGAGGGGTGGGCGCAGACGCCGTACCTCGCGCGGCGCGCGGCGGAGGCGGACGACGACGAGGCGCGGCTCGCGCTCGACTCCGTCCACGAGCTCGCCGCGCGGCGGCGCACGAACGTCGACGTCGAGGACGTGGAGGAGCTCGCGGAGGGCTGCGGCCTCCTCATCGCGCTCGGCAAGGACGGCGACAAACCCCGCTGGCGGAGGGTCCACGCGATCCGTGCGCTGAGAATGATGCCTTGTCCCAAGCCCGAGGACATCCCGTCGGATCTCGACGCCAAGTGAGGTAGTCTGGGCGATCTGATGGGCGATAGTGGGGCAAGTCCGAACGTCTACGCGAGCGAGGCCTACTTCAATCAGCTGCTCGCGAAGGCGGTGGCAGCGAAGGCGAGCGACATCCATCTGAAGGTCGGCATCCCGCCGGGCGCGCGCGTCCGCGGCGAGATCGTGTTCTTCCGCACCGAGCCGCTGCGGAAGGAGGACACCGACAACATCGCGCGCCTCGTCATCGGCGATCCGCAGAAGCGCGCCGAGCTCGCGACGCTGCGCGAGCACGACTGCGCGTACGCCGCGCCGGGCGTGGGGCGCTTCCGCGTGAACGTCTACCGCCAGCGCGGGACGCTCGGCATCGTCATGCGCTCGATCCCGACCAAGATCCCGAGCTTCGACGACCTCGGGCTGCCGACGCCGTGCCAGTACCTCGCCGAGCGCGAGCGCGGGCTCGTCCTCGTCGTCGGCGCGGCCGGCAACGGCAAGAGCTCCACCCTCGCCGCGATGATCGGCCACCTCAACCAGACGCAGCCGCTCCACATCGTCACGATCGAGGACCCGATCGAGTTCCTCCATCAGGACGACAAATCGAGCATCAGCCAGCGCGAGGTCGGCATCGACACCGGCACCTTCGCCGACGCGCTCCGCGCCGCGCTCCGTCAGGATCCGGACGTCATCCTCGTCGGCGAGATCCGCGACGAGCTCACGCTCGACATCGCGCTGAAGGCGGCGGAGACGGGCCACCTCGTCATGTCGACGCTCCACACCCCCGACGTCACGCGCACGGTCGGCCGCATGCTCGCCCTCGCGCCGCGCGGGCAGCCGGGATCGACCGAGGAGCTCCGCGAGCGCATCGCGGACTCGCTCCAGGGGATCGTCGCGCAGCGCCTCCTCCCGAAGAAGGACGGCGCCGGCCTCGTCCTCGCGGCGGAGGTGCTCGTCGCGACCGGCACCGTGCGCGAGACGATCAAGCGGCCGGAGGGCAACCCACCGCTCAAGGAGCTGATGGAGAAGGGCACCCACCCGTACGCGATGCAGACCTTCGAGATGCACCTGAAGGCGCTCCTCCAGCAGGGCCTCCTCGAGAAGGAGGTCGCTCGCGCGGCGGCCGGTTTCTAGGGGCTGATGAATCGAAGGGCGCTCGCGATCATCGGGTTGGCGGCGGTGGGCTCGGCCGCGCCCGTCCTCGACGCGGGGCCGCCTCCGGCCGCGCCGGCGCCGGCCGCTCCGGTGTCGGGTCCCGCGCCCGACGTCCTCACGATCGTGAAGGCGAAGGACGCCGACACGCCGAAGGCGATCGGGACCTGCGATCCCGCGCAGGCGAAGGGCGCGCAGCGGATCGGGATCGCGCACGTCAACGATCTCCAGGCGCGGTACTCGGATCGGATCGCGGGCAAGAGCCGCTACGCGTACGTCGCGGCGTACCTGAAGCTCCTGAAGACGGCGCAGCCCACGCTCGTCCTCGACGCCGGCGGCGACTACGAGAAGGGCTCGATCGCGGA
Organism: Labilithrix sp.; assembly: GCA_019637155.1. Taxonomy (NCBI): domain Bacteria; kingdom Pseudomonadati; phylum Myxococcota; order Polyangiales; family Labilitrichaceae; genus Labilithrix; species Labilithrix sp. The sequence goes on from JAHBWE010000018.1 coordinate 38,085, forward strand.
CCTGCGATCGAACGGCGAGACGACGCGGCAGATCGTGCAGGCGATGCCGATCGACGTCCGCACGCTCGGCGATCACGACTTCGGCTACGGCGAGAACGTGGTCCTCCGCGACGTGCGGCTGAGCGCGCATCCGGTGCTCGCGGCGAACGTCCGCCACGCCGGCGAGAGCGCGGCGAAGCCGCTGTTCCGTCCTTGGGCGCGGTTCGACGTCGGCTGCGTGAAGGTCGGCGTCATCGGGCTCGTCACCCAGAACCGCGGCGCCGACGATCAGCCGAGCTCGGCGCCGTTCGACGACGTGTTCCAGCAAGACCCGCGCTACGGCGCGGTCCTCGAGCGCGAGGCGAAGGCGCATCGCGCCGAGGTCGACGTCCTCATCGCGCTCACGCACCTCGGCTACGCCGACGACCTCACGCTCGCGCGGAAGCACGGCGCGCTCGTCGACGTCATCGTCGGCGGCCACGGCGGCGACACGCTCCGCGATCCCGGGGTCGTCCTTCATCCCCCCGCGAAGACGAAGACGTGGATCGTGCAAGCCGGGCATTTCGGGGAGCACGTCGGTTACGGCGACATCGTCGTCAGCTCGAAGGAGCCGCGGAAGGTCGAGCTCGAGAAGTACCGAATGGTCGACGTCGACGACAAGCTCAAGGACGCCGACAAGGCGATCGACGACCTCGTGAAGAAGCTCGAGGACGCGGTCACGCCCGACGCGCAGAAGCCGATCGGCAAGACGAACGCCGCGATCGCGCGGGGCAAGGGGATGGTCGACGTCGTGTGGCGCGCGGCGAAGGAGCAGTGGCAGCTCGACGCGCTGATCGTCGGCAAGGACCTCTTCGCCGCCGGCCTCCCGAAGGGCGACGTCACGCTCCAGCGCCTCTACGACGCGATGCTCGTCCAGAAGCGGCCCGCCGGCTCGACGGGCACCTCCTCGATCTACGTCCAGGAGATCCAGGGCGACGAGGCGTCGAGCCTCCTCCGGAGCTTCCAGCCGCGCGGCAACTACGAGTGGTCGGGGCTCCAGCGCTTCGACCCGACGAAGAAGTACAAGATCGGCTTCGACAAGCGCGCCGCGACCTACCCGAAGCAGCTCTTCGGGCTCGCGTCGAAGGCGGTCCGCGCCACGTTCGCGGGCGAGCTGATCGACGTCGTCGAGCCGTGGGTGCGCGCGCGCGCGGCGAAGGGTCAGTCGATCGATCCATGAGGGCGGGCGACGTCCTCGGCGGGCGCTATCGCCTCGAGCGCCAGCTCGGCGAAGGCGGGATCGGGGTCGTGTGGGCGGCGGAGCAGATGACGACCGGCAAGAAGGTCGCGATCAAGCTGTTGAAGGAGGAGCCGCACGCGGACGTGTCGCGCTTCTTGCGCGAGGCGCGGATCGTGAGCGGGCTCTCGCATCCGAACGTCGTGCAGGTCTTCGACTTCTGGGACGGCCGCGAGGGGACGCCCGTCTTCATGGTGATGGAGCTCCTCGCCGGCGAGTCGCTCGCGGATCGTCTCCGCCGCGCGGGGCGCCTCGCGGCGGCGGAGACGGCGGAGATCGCGCTCCCGATCGTGCGCGCGCTCGAGGCCGCGCACGCCGCCGGCGTCGTGCATCGCGACCTGAAGCCCGACAACGTGTTCCTCGCCGCGGCCGGCGCGTCGTTCGTGGTGAAGGTCCTCGACTTCGGGATCGCGAAGCCGACCGCGGCCGCGATCGATCAGACGCAGCTCACGCGCACCGGCACGGTCCTCGGCACGCCGCGCTACATGTCGCCGGAGCAGGTCTACGGCGAGGCCGACGTCGACGCGCGGTCCGACGTCTGGTCGCTCGGCTGCCTCCTCTACGAGTGCCTCGTCGGCATGACGCCGTTCGACGGCGACAACTACGGCCAGATCTTCCGCAAGATCACGGAGCGGCGGCGCGTCTCCGTTCGCGCGGCCGTGCCCGACGCGCCGTCCTCGTTCGACGCGCTCGTCATGCGGATGCTCGCGCACGATCGCGCGGAGCGGCCGTCGCTCGCCGACGTCACGCGCGTGCTCGGCGGCGGCGCGATGAGCCTCCCGCCGTTGCAGACCTCGACCGAGCGGCTGCCGTCGCTCCCTTCGATCCCGCCGCCGGGCGCGCCTCGAGCGAGCCGCGCGCCGCTCGTCGTCGTCGGCGTCGTCGGCGCGGCGGCGCTCGGCGGGTTGGTCTGGTCGTCGCGCGCCCCGGCTCCGGCGCCCGCGCTCCCGGAGCCGCCGGCGCCCTCCGTCGCGGCGAGCGCTCCGCCTCCGCCCGCGATTTCAGAAGCGCCGGTCGTCGCCGCGACCGCGTTGCCGGCCGCCGCCGTCGACGCCGGGAGATCGTCGAAGACCGTGAAGAAGCCGCGGCCGCCCGCCCCGTCGTCGGCGGCGCCGGACGAGCCGCCCGACCCGCTCGACCGAGGGAGGTTCTGACGGGGCGATCCGTAGAACGAGCAGGTCGCGCTTTGCAGATCGGGAGCCGCCGACTAGATGACTCGCGCATGAGGCTCGGCGCCGTCGTCTTCGTCCTCGCGTCGCTCGCCCCCGCGGCGGCGTACGCCGACGACGAGGCGGAGGCGCTCTACCGCGAGGGCAGGAAGGCCGCGCTCGCGAAGGACTGGACGGCCGCGTGCGCCAGCTTCCGCGCGAGCGCCGAGCGCGAGCCGGCGCCGGGGACGCTCTTGAACCTCGGCGACTGCGAGGAGCACCGCGGAAACCTCCGCGAGGCGCGCGCGCGCTTCGAGGCCTCGGTCCGGCTCTTCAAGTCGGACGACGATCGCGCGGCGTACGCCCGGCAGCGGCTCGCCGCGATCGAGCGAAAGATCCCCAAGCTCACGGTGAAGCTCCAGCCCGGCTCGCCCGCCGACGCGCGGATCGACCTCGACGGCGCGCCGCTCGCGTCGAAGGGGACGATCGCGCTCGATCCCGGCGCGCACGTCCTCGTCGTCCACGCGCCCGGCCGCTCCGACGTGGAGAGCCGCATCACGCTCGCGGAGGGCGAGGACCGCACGATCGTCCTCGCCGCCGGCGCGCGCACCGCGGTCGAGCCGGCGCCCGTCGTCCACGCGCCGGAGCCGCGGCCCGCGCCCGAGAGCTCGGGGACCCGAACGGCGGGCTGGCTCGTCCTCGGCGCCGGCGGGGTGGGGATCGCGACCGGGCTCGTCGCGGGGCTCATGACGATGAACGCGAAGAGCGACGCCGACGCGCACTGCCCCGCGGTGGGGTGCGATCCCGACGGTCTCGCCGCGCAGCGCGCGGGCACGACGTGGAGCGCGATCTCGACGACCGCCTTCGTCGTCGGTGGCGTCGCGGCCGCGACCGGCGCGAGCCTCCTCCTCTTCGCGCCCTCCGCGCGCTCCGCGATCGGCGTCGCGCCCGGAGCGATCACCTACGGAGCGCGCTTCTGATGCGCCTCGTCGTGGCAGCGGCGCTCGCCCTCGCCCTCGCCGGATGCAGCACCGTGATCGGTGCCGACTTCGATCGCCCGGCGGCGCCTCCTCCCGACGCCGGCGCGAGCCCGAGCACGATCCCGGTCGCGAGCGACGGCACCTGTCCGCCCGCGCGCAAGCGCTGCGGCGACGCCTGCGCGCTGAAGGACGATCCCGCGTTCGGCTGCGCCGCGGACGCGTGCGCTCCGTGCGCGCCGCCCGCCGACGGCGTCGCGAGCTGCAGCGCGCTCCTCGCGTGCGACTTCGCCTGCGCCCCCGGCTTCGAGCGGATCGGCGATCGCTGCGTGGGGTTCCGGATCGAGCAGCGCGACATGCCGGAGCTCCTCACCATCACCGGGCGTGGACCGGAGGACGTGTTCGTCGCGGGCGGCACGCCGTACGAGCCTGCGCGGATCTTCCACTCGCGCGGTGACGGGAAGTGGAGCCCGCAGCCGGTCGAGGTCGACAACAACCGTCTCATCTTCGGGTTCGCGAACACTCCGACCGGCGATCTCTTCCTCGCGTCGGAGAGCACGTCGCACGGCGAGCACGTCATGCTGCCGCTCTTGAGCGTCGATTCGGGGGGCTCCTGGCGGCCGAACGGCATCGGCGATCCGCCGGCGCGGCGGACGCTCGGGGTCTGGGCCGCGTCCGCGCAGGAGATCTACACCGTCGACGGGATCGACGTGCGCCACTACCGGAACGGGCAGTGGCGCAAGGAGACGACCGACGTCGTCGACGGGCGTTTCCTCTGGGGAACCTCCGCCGACAACGTGTTCGTCATCGGAGAGAGAGGCGCGATCGCGCAGCGTTGGACCGACGGGACGTGGCATCGGATCGTCACGCCGACGTCCGAGATGCGGATCGGCGGGATCTGGGGTGAGCTTCGCGGAGACCGCTACGATGTCTACATCGTCGGCGGCAACGGCCTCGTCATGTACTCCGCCAACATGCGTGAGTTCACGGTGCTCCCGACCGGCACGACCGAAGGCTTCGGCGGCGTCTGGGGCACGGGGCAGGACGTCTGGGTCGTCGGAGGTCGCGGCACGATCCTGCGCGGCTCGGTCGATCGTGGCTTCACGCTCGTCCCGAGCGGCACGGACGCGGGCCTCCTCGGCGTCTGGGGAACGAGCTCGACGAACCTCTTCGTCATCGGGATCCCTCCGGGCGGCTACTCAGGCGTCATCCTTCGCCGCTCGTAGCGCCCACGCGACGACCTCGTCCATCGCCTCCGGCTTCGCGAAGGTGGGGCCGTAGGGACGAAGGCGCGCCTCGGTCTCGGTCGGGGGGGAGCTCGTGAAGAAGGCGATCGGGAGGTCGGGGCGGACGGCGCGGAGGGCGGCCGCGATCTCGTCGCCCCAGCCGTCGCCGAGATCGAAGTCGAGCACCGCGAGATCGAGCGCCGTCGCGTCGACGGCCTTGGCTTCGGCGGTGGTCGCGGCGAGGGCGACGTCGAGCCCGGCGAGCCGGAGCCGGCGCGCGAGGGCGACGCGTACGACGGCGGAGTCGTCGGCGACGAGGACGCGGAGAGGCATCGCCCGAGTCTAGACGTCCATTCTGGTGCAGCGCGCTGCTCCTTTCTGGTGCACCGTCCCCTGAAGAGGCGACATTTCCGCGGGAATACGGGTGGCGCGGACCTTGAAGTGCGGGGACGCATGAAGATCCGATTCTGGGGGGTCCGTGGGAGCATCGCATCGCCGGGGCAGGACACGGCGGCGGTCGGCGGCAACACGAGCTGCGTGGAGGTGACGTGCGGCGAGACGCGCATCGTCCTCGACGCGGGGACGGGGCTGCGATCGCTCGGCAACACGCTGGTCGGGAAGGGACCGCTCGCGATCAACCTGCTGCTCTCGCACTATCACTGGGACCACATCCAGGGCCTGCCGTTCTTCGTGCCGGTCTACATGCGCGACACGCAGCTCACGATCATCGGCGGGTCGAACGGCGTCATGAGCGTGCGCGAGACGCTGGAGCGGCAGATGAGCGCGCCGAACTTCCCGGTCCGCTTCGACGAGCTCGGCGCGCGCATCGGCACGCGCGAGCTCGAGCCGGCGGAGGTGTTCGACGTCGGCGAGGCGACGGTGCGCGTGGCGAAGGGCAATCACCCCGGCGGCGTCGTCGCTTACCGCATCGAGCACGAGGGTCGGTCCATCGTCTACGCGACGGACACGGAGCACTACGCGTGCGTCGACCCGGCGCTGCGCGCGCTCGCGGAGGGCGCGGACGTCCTCGTCTACGACGCGCAGTACACGCCGGAGGAGTACAAGTCGAAGGTCGGCTGGGGGCACTCGACCTACGTCGCGGGCGCGGACCTCGCGCGCGCGGCGGGCGTCGACACGTTCGTGCTCTACCACCACGATCCGATGCGCTCCGACGCGGGCGTCAGCGAGATCGAGACGAACGCGCGCGCGCTCTTCCGCTCCAGCATCGCCGCGCGCGAGGGGCTCGAGCTCGATCTCACGACGTGGGCGAAGCGGTCGGCGGCGTGAGGTGATGACGGCAGCGGCGCGGCTCGATACGGTTCGGGGTGAACCGTTGAGCCATCGTCTGTCGCTCCTCGTCGATCTCGCGGCGCTCCTGACGCGCGAGGTCGACTTCGATGCCCTCCTCGCCACGACGTGCGAGCGCGTCGCGGAGGCGCTCTCCGCCGAGCGCGCGACGATCTGGCTCGTCGACGCCGAGCGCGGCGACCTCGTGTCCCGCGTCGCGATCCTGCTCCCGACCCTGCGGCTCCCGCTCGGCCAGGGCATCGCGGGCTGGGTCGCGCGCACGGGCGAGTCGGTCCGCAGCGCCGACGCGGCGAAGGACGCGCGCTTCGATCGCTCCGTCGACAAGACGACGGGCTACACGACGCGCTCGATCCTCGCGGTCCCGATCCGCGCGGAGGAGGACGGCCCGATCCGCGGCGTCGTGCAGGTTCTCAATCGCAGCGAAGGCGCGTTCACCGACGAGGACGAGCGCTACTTGCTCGCGCTCGCGGCGCAGCTCGCGCGGGCGCTCTCGCTCACGACGTTGCGGCCGGCCGACGAGGGGGGGCCGGGGCTCACGCTGCGCGGGCCCTTCAATCGCATCGTCGGGCGGAGCGCGGAGCTGCGCGCGGTCTACGAGCGCGTCACGCTCGCGGCGCAGACGGACGCGACGGTGCTCCTCCGCGGCGAGACCGGCACCGGCAAGGGCCTCTTCTCGCGCGCGATCCACGTGAACTCGGGCCGCCAGGCGGGCCCGTTCGTCACCGTCGACTGCACGACGCTGCCGATCCAGCTCGTCGAGAGCGAGCTGTTCGGCCACGAGCGCGGCGCCTTCACCGGCGCGGACCGCCGCGTGCCGGGCCGCGTCGAGCTCGCGCGAGGCGGCACGTTGTTCCTCGACGAGATCGGCGATCTCCCCGCCGACGTGCAGGGGAAGCTGCTGCGGTTCCTCCAGGACCGCACGTTCGAGCGCGTCGGCGGGCGCCAGACGATGAGCGCCGACGTGCGCGTCGTGTGCGCGACGCACCAGGACCTCGAGCGGCGCGTCGCCGACGGCCGCTTCCGCGAGGACCTCTACTACCGCATCCGCGTCGTCGAGATCGAGATCCCGCCCCTCCGCGCGCGCGGCGCGAGCGAGATCGAGCAGCTCGCGATCCATTTCGCGGACACGTACGCGAAGCGCTACGGCCGCCCGTCCCCGGTCGTCGCGCCCGACGCGCTCGCGGTGCTGCGCGCGCACGACTTCCCCGGCAACGTGCGCGAGCTCGAGCACTGGATCGAGAGCGCGATCGTGCTCGCCCCCGACGGCCGCATCACGCCCGCGCACCTCCCGCGCCCGCGCGCGCTCCGCCCCTCCGAGCCCCGCGTCGCGACGGGCATCCCGCTCGGCCTCACCCTCGACGAAGCCACCCGCCGCTACGTCGCCGCCACGGTGGAGGCCTGCGACGGCAACAAGGCCGAGGCCGCGCGCAGGCTCGAGATCGGCCGCAACACGATCGGCCGCGTGCTGAAGGAGGAGTGATCACGGACCCGCCTCGCAGACGCCGAGGACACGGAACCAGAGCTTGGCCCTCCGCGTCGTCGCCTGCGCAGGCGCGCCCGGACGGAGGTCGATGTCCACCGTCGCGACGGCGAGCGCGACGGAGAGATCGCTCTCGCGCGTCGAAGCGGCGGTGAAGTGGCTCGCGGCGGAGAAGATGCCGTGCGTGTCCGTGAGCGTGGTGGCGACGCCGAGCGGCGAGGACGAAGGGTTCTCGACCCGGATCTCGCCGTCGAGCCGCTCTCCCTTCGCGCAATCGCGCGGCGGATACGCGACTCGCCGCAGCGCACCTCGGGGTCCTTCGAAGGAGGCACGAGCGAGAAGCGCCGTCGCGGCTCCGCGGCCGCGTCGACGCTGGCGTGCGCGTCACCCCCGTCCGACGGATAGGATCGTAGGGTCGGCGGTCGGCGCAGGCAGCGATCGCGACACAACGACGGCGAGCGCGCGCGACCCCACCTCGCGGAGCGTAGCTCACGGCCGGCAGTCGAGCGTCAGGAGGCGACTCCCTGGACGGCGCGCGATCCAGATTCGAGGTTATGCTCGGCGAGGAGGCGAGGAGGAGCTCATGAGCGATCCGGGCAAGCGAGCGGTGCTTCGGCGCGTGCGGGCGTTCGCGGACCTGTCCGACGCCGACTGCGACGTCGTCCTCGGGGTCTTGAAGGCGCGTCGCGGCGCGCCGCACGACGTGCTGTTCCGCGAGGGCGACACGGGGCGCTCGCTCATGATCGTCCTCGACGGAGACCTCGTCGTGAGGGCGCGCTCGAGCGCGGGGGCCGACGAGGTGGTCGCGCGGCTCGGTCCCGGCGAGGTCGTCGGCGAGCTCGCGTTCATCGACGCGGAGCCGCGCTCGGCGACGGTCGCGGCGGGCGACGCGCCGGTCACGGTCCTCGACTTCACGCGCGAGGCGCTCGCGGTCCTCGTGCGCGACACGCCGCGCGTCGCCTCCGCGATCCTTCGCAACATCCTCGCCGACGTCGCGCGCCGACTCCGCGAGGCGGGGAACAGGCTCGCGAGCGGCGGCCCCGCGAGCGAGCGCGGCCCCGTCTCGCTCGGGCGCGCGACGCGCACGTTTTCGGTGGAGGAGCTGCGGGCGGTGCCGGCGTTCGCGTCGTACGCGCCGGAGGACCTCGCGCTGCTCGCGCACGTCGCCGCGTTCCGCGCCTTCGCCGCGCGCGACGTGCTGTTCCGCGCGGGCGGGGCGGGGGAGTCGTGTTTCCTCCTCGCGTCGGGCGAGGTCGAGGTCACGCGCCCCGGCGTCGCGCTCCCGATCGCGACGCTCGGCCCGGGCTCCCTCGTCGGGCAGCTCGCGCTCCTCGATCGCGCGCCGCGCTCCGCCACCGTCACCGCGACGACCGACACGATCGCGCTGGAGCTCCGCGCCGACGCGTTCGCGAACCTCTTGCGCGCGTCGTCCCCCGTCGCGCTTCGTTTCCAGTGGCAGGTCGCCCTCGCGGGCGTGCGGCAGCTCCGCGAGGCCACGCGTCGCCTGACGCAGGCGGCCGCGATCGAGCGCTCGTCGTCGCTGAACGACCTCGACGCGCGGAGCGTCCTCGACGACTGGGACGACGGGAGCAACACCGCGGACGCGATCACGCTGGAGCTGGCGATCGATCCACGCTCCCGTCGCTGATTTTTGCTATGGTCCCGCACCGATGCCGACGTTCAGCCGCGACGAAGTTCGGGCGCTCTACGACCAGCCCCTCATGCCGCTCCTCGACGAGGCGCGGCGCGTCCACCGCGCGAATCATCCCGACAACGAGGTCCAGCTCTGCACGCTGCTCAGCGTGAAGACGGGCGGCTGCCCCGAGGACTGCGCGTACTGTCCGCAGTCGAGCCACTACGAGACGAACGTGAGCCCGGAGAAGATGCTCGACGTCGAGAGCGTCATCGCGAGCGCGCGTCGCGCGAAGGAGCTCGGCTCGACGCGCTTCTGCATGGGCGCGGCGTGGCGCGAGGTGAAGGAGGGCCCCGCGTTCGACAAGGTCGTCGCGATGGTGAAGGGGGTGAAGGACCTCGGCCTCGAGGCGTGCGTGACGCTCGGCATGCTCGACGAGAAGCAGGCGAAGCGCCTCGCCGATGCGGGCCTCGACGCGTACAACCACAACCTCGACACGAGCCGCGAGCACTACCGCTCGATCATCAAGACGCGCACGTTCGACGACCGTCTCCGTACGCTCGACAACGTGCGGAAGGCCGGCATCACGGTGTGCTCGGGCGGCATCATCGGGATGGGCGAGAGCACGGACGATCGCTGCGAGATGCTCCGCACGCTGGCGAACCTGGAGCCGCAGCCCGAGAGCGTCCCGATCAACGCGCTCGTCCCGGTCGAGGGCACGCCGCTCGCGAGCCGCCCGCCCGTCGACCCGCTCGATCTGGTCCGCATGATCGCCGTCGCGCGCATCTTGATGCCGCGCTCCCGCGTGCGCCTCTCCGCCGGCCGCGAGGCCCTGAGCCGCGAAGCGCAGATGCTCTGCATGATGGCGGGCGCGAACTCGATCTTCTACGGCGAGAAGCTCCTCACGACCCCGAACCCGACCGCCAACGAGGACCTCGCCCTCCTCCGCGACGCAGGGCTCTCGACGATGAAGCCGACCACCGCCGTGGCGGAGGCGGAGTAGCGCGCGCGCCGCCTGGGCGCGTCAGCGGCCGGTGGGGTTCTCGAAGAGGCACCAGGCGAAGTTGTCGTCGAGGGGGACGAGGCCGGCCTTCGTGTAGCGCTGGGCGAAGCGGTGGTCGTAGTAGATGACGCGGGAGCCGGCGACCGATGGCTTGTTGCACTCGCGGTTGGCCGAGATGATGAGCACGTAGCGGGGGTTCACGTCGAAGAGGCGGTCCGCGAAGCCGGGGCCGATCTTCTGCGTGTAGCCGCCGGGGAGCTTCGCGATGACCGGGTCGACGAGGCCGAGGAGGTCCAGGAGCGGGTAGTCCGTCGCGTAGCCGACGTAGCCGATGTCGCCGAGCGCGATCATGCCGCGCGGATGCTCGTTGAGCCACTTCGCGGTGCCGCCGGCCGCCATGCGCCAGAAGCGATCTTCGTGGCCCATGATGAAGCGCTGCGACTTGCCGAGCTCGCTCACGCGGTAGACGCTGATGCCCACGCACACCGCGAGGCCGATCGCGCGGAGGAGGCGCGCGCGGTCCTTGTCCCAGGTGTTCAGGCGGTCCCACGCCTCGCGGAGGACGATGCAGATGAGGAGGAAACAGAACGGCTCGAAGGGGACGAGGAAGCGGAAGAGCGCCATCCAGTCGCCGCCGACGAGGACGACGTAACCCGCGACCGCGGCGCCCGTCGCCGTGATCGAGAGGAGGTCGCGGCGGCGGCTGAGGAGGGCCCAGAGGACGCCGATCGCCGCGATGATGAGAAGCGGACGGCTCTCGTGCGCGATGTAGTTCTGGACGTAGCGGAGGCCGCCCTGGATCTGCCCGTCGAAGTTGCCGGTCTTCGCGCCGAAGGTGTTCGGCGTCCACTGGCCGTAATACGAGCGACGGAAGAGCAGGTGCGCGCCGACCGGCGCGACGAAGAGGAGGCCGCGCGTGATGTTGCGCTTCGAGAAGAGACCGCGTCCGAGGAACAACATCAGGATGCCGATGAACATCGGCGCCTCCGGACGCGTGATGCCGGCGAGGCCATAGAGAATGCCCGACACCGGGAACTTCGACGCGCGCGGCGCGGGCTCGCCGAACGCCGGCTCCTCCTGGAAGAAGAGGTACATGCCGCCCACGACGAGGGTGACGAACAGCGGCGTCTCGAGGCCGAACACCGAGTAGCCCGTGTTCAACGCCGAGGTCGCGAAGAGCCAGGTCGCGACGCAGGGCACGGCGGTGTACGGACGGAGGCGATCGGAGAGGCGGAAGAGGAGGAAGAGCGTGATCGCGGCGCACGTCCCGCCCATCACCTTCACGAGGAAGTCCGGATCGAGGCCGACCTTGATCCCGATCCCGAGGAGGACCGTCCACAGGAAGTTCGTGTAGCCCTCGACCCGCTCGCCCTCGTTGTAGACGAGCCCGAGGCCGCGCGCGAAGTTGCGCGCGTAGCGGAACGAGATGTACGAGTCGTCGACCGTGAACCGACGGACCTGCCACATCTCCCAGAAGAGGAGGAGCAGCGGCGCGTAGAAGCCGAGGATCAGGTGCCGGCGCGTCGCGTCGAAGAAGCCGGGCGCCTTCGCGGCGGGCTTCTCGGCGGGCTCTTCAGCGGGCTCCTCGGCCGGCTTCTCGGGCTTCTCGTCGGTGGCCGCCGGCTCCGTCGTCTTCTCGGCAGGCTCGTCGACGGGCGTCGCCTTCGCCTTCGCCCTCGCCTTCTTCTTGCTCGCGCTCTTCGTCGTCACGGACACGCGTCATAGCGCGGCTTGGCCCCGGCGCGCGTACAGATACAGCTCGAAGACGCGGGCCGGGCGTCCGCCCCGGAAGATGCGGACTTTGCTCTGCGAGAACCGGGATAGAAGAGGCAGCTCGGCGGCGCCGTCCCCGTCGAAGCGGTTGTCGGTGACGAAGAGGACCTCCGCGGCCGCCTTCCAGCGCTCGCGCGGGTACCAGCGATCGAAGTCGTCCGGGACCGGGGTCGCGCAGCCGACCTTCGCGCGGGGGAACGCGGCCTGGAGCTGCGCGCACACCGTCCAGTGCGGCCCGACGAGGACGACGTCCTCGCCGTTCGGGTCCGCCGGCGTCGCGGCGAGCATGCGCTGCTCCTTGATCGCCTCCGCCGCCGCCGGCCATCCGTAGAGCTCGCTCGCGATGTCCGCCTTCGCGTCCACGTCGGTCGGGCGGAGCCGCGCCGACGCGGGGACGAGCACCCACGCGTGCGCGAGCAGCGTGAACGCCCCCGCGACGCCGAGCGTCAGCTTCACCTGCGACGCGGTCACCACCGCGCGGCGCGCCGCGTGGATCGGGAGCGCGAGGAGCGCCGGCGCGATCCAGTGCGGCTCCGCGATCGGGCTCCATACGCAGAGGAGCAGGAGCGGCACGAAGGGGATCGCGAACGTCGCGAAGAGCACGCGCGTCACGGCGTCCTCGTCGCGGCGGCGGACGAGATCGCGCGCCACGACGAACGCGAGGTAACACGCGGCCGGCGAGAGGTAGACGAGCTGGCCGCCGACGAGCTGACCGACGTTGCGCAGCGCGATCCCCGCGCCCGACTGCGTCTCGACGAAGCGATGGCGCAACATCGGGAAGCCGCTCCGCGCCTCCCACAGCGCGATCGGGAGGAGCACGATCCCCCCCGCGACGAAGCCCGCCCACGGCCAGATCGTCCGTCGCTCGCGGGGCGCGCGGAGGTGCACGAACGCGAGGGCCGCGAAGAGGAGCAGGCCCGAGACCTTCGCGGACGCGGCGACGCCGGCGAGGAGCCCCGCGCCGAGGAGCGCGATCGGACGGCCGTGCGTCAGGCCGGCGATCGCGAGGCCGATCGCGCCGAGCCAGAGCGGCGCGAGGAGGAGATCGGGCGTGAGGCCGAAGAGGCCGACCGCGATCTCGGGCACGACCGCGACGACGGCGCCGGCGACGAGCGCGGGGGAGAGTGAGGTCCCCGCGACGCGCGCGACGGCGACGACGAGCCACGGCACGAGCGTCGCGACGACGGCGGTGACGTAGTGCGCGCTCTCGGGCGCCGGCGCGCTGCCGCCGCCGACGAGGCGCGCGACCTGGCCGATGAGCCCCGGGTGATCGAGGTACGCCGGCTGCGGGTGCACCGCGTACGACGCGTAGAGCGCCTCGCTGTCGCCGAAGCCGACCTTGCCCGCGGCGTAGATTCGCGCCGCGAAGAGCGCGGCCGTCAGCGCGACGAGGAGACGGAGCGGCGCGCTCGAGCCCGGGACCGGCGCGGCCGGTAGGGTCGCCGGCTCTACGCGCTGCGCTGGCTTTCGGGTCTTGCGAGCCATGGTTCGAGCATCCGCGCGACCTCGCGCGAGGGCGACTTGTCGTCGCCGAGGATCTCCTCCAGCTCGTTGCAGGATGCAAGGAACGAGGGGCGCTCGTCGAGGACACGCGCGAGCTCGTCGGCGATGCGGGTGGCGTGCGCGTTGCGCTGGAGGAGCTCGGGGAAGGCGGGGCGGCCGAGGAGCACGTTCGGGAGCGCGACGTGCGGCGTCTCGAGCAGCGCGCGCGCGGCCGCCTCCGCCGCCCAGCCGACGCGGTAGCAGACGACGGGGATGACCCGCGCGAGCGCGCACTCGAGCGACGCGGTGCCGGACGCGCAGAGCGCGACGTCGAACGCAGGCAGGAGCGGGCCGATCCCGATCCGCGGATCGACCGGCACCGTGTCGATCTCGAGGGCGCGCGCGAGCCCGCGCGCCCACGCGCGCGTCGCGTCGTCGAGGCTCGCGGCGAGGAGGAGCCGCGCGTCGACGCTCGCGCGATCGCGGCGGACCTCCTCGAAGCCCGCGAGCATCGGCTCGAGCAGGCGGCGGACCTCGTGCGGGCGGCTGCCAGGGAGGATCGCGACCGCCGGCGCGAGCGGCGTCATGCCGAGGCGCACGCGCGTCACGCTCTTCTCGACGTCAGGGGTCCCCCCTCCGCGGGTAGCTTCGACGTCAGGGGTCCCCCCTCCGCGGGTAGCTTCGGCCAGGGGCCCCAGAAGCGGCCGCGAAAGCGGGCGCGAAGCGCCCCAAGCGCTCCGCGCGAGGGCCGTGTCTGGGGCGGGGGTGTCGGGGGCGGAGCCCCTGACGTTGAAAGCCTCCAGGGCGGGGTGGCCGACGTAGTGGGCGTCGACGCCGAGGTCGCGCCAGAGTTGCTCCTCGAAGGGGAGCATCACGGCCATTCGGTCGAGGGAGCGGCGGAGCGGGGTCGCGCGGCTGCTCCGCCACGCCCAGATCTGCGGGGCGCCGTACCAGAGGACGCGCGTCCCGTGTTGCCAGAGCACCGGCGCGAGGCGGGCGTTGAATTCCGTGTAATTTACAAGGAGCGCGGCGGCGGGCTTCCGGCGCGCGATCGCGGCGCGGACGCGGGAGTAGGCGAGCGCGACGCGGAGAGCGCGGTGCGCGACCTCCGCGATCCCCATCGCGGTGACGTCGCGCAGGTCGGCGACGAGCTCGACGCCCTCGCCCGCGAGCGCGCCACCGCCCATCCCGAACGCGCGCACCCCCTCGAGCCGCGCGACCACCGCCGCGCCCGCCCGATCCCCAGACGCTTCCCCCGCGACGACGAGAAGCGAGCTCACGCGCCAGCCTCCCGCGCGCCGCCGAGGAGCGAGCACGCGTGTGCCTCCCGCGCGCCGCCGAGGGGCGCGGTCACGCGTGGGCCTCCGGCTCGTTGCGGCCGTGGAGTGCGGCCAGGAGGGCGGCGGCGCTCTGTTCGATGCGGAAGGCGCCGATGCCGGGGACGGCGGCGATGGCGGCGAGGGTCGCGTCCTCGAGGTCGGCGAGGTCTTGCAGGCAGTGGCCCGGCAGCACGACCTGCTCGTCGACGCCGCGGCGCTTCGCCTCCGCGCGGCGCCACGCGGTGAGCCGGTGCTCGCGCGCTCGCCGCGCCTTGATCTGCGCCGATGGCAAGCGCGGCCTCTCGAGCAGCGCCGCGTCCGCGTCCGGGATCGCGCCGTCGGCGACGCCCTGCGCGACGGCGGCGAGGAGCTTCGGCGCGATCGCGCGCGCGCGGTGGCCGGCGAGCGCGTTCTTGACGCGGGTGAGCTCGTCCATCGTGCGCGGGCGCGCCTTCGCGATCGCGAAGAGCACGTCCGGTCCGATCACCTTGTACGGCGGCACGTCGAGCGCGCGCGCCTCCGCTTCGCGCACCTCGGCGAGGCGGCGCAGGAGCGGGAGCTCTTCGCGCGCGACACGATCGATCCCCTTCATCCGCAGGTACGGCGCGCGCGGATCTCCCGCCGCGACCGACGCCGCTGCTTGCGCGAGGCGGTAGCGCGTCTCCTCCTCGATCTCCGCCGCGATCCCGCGCTCCGCGACCTCGCGCTCGAGGCGCGCGGCGAGGGCGGGCAGGTGCGCGACGTCGGCCTCGAGGTACGCGATGTGCTGCCGCTCGAGCGGGCGCTCCGTCCAGTCGTGATGCTGGAGCTTCTTGTCCATCGCGACGCCGAGCTCGCTCTGGAGCAGCGCGGCGAGGCCGGTCGCGGTCCGCCCGAGCATGCGCGCCGCGAGCGACGTGTCGAACACGTTGCCGAGGAGGACGCCGCTCTCGGCGAGGATGCGCGCGTCGAACGCGATGTCGTGGACGATCTTCCGCGGCCCGCTCTCCGCGAGCACGCGCGCGAGCGGGGCGAGCGGGGTCGCGAGCGCGTCGACGACGATCGGCTCCGCGTCCGGCGTCGCGAGCTGCAAGGTGCAGAGCGACGCGCGGTACTTGAAGAGCCCGTTCGACTCGACGTCGACCGCGAGCACGGGCGCTCCGGCGAGCCGTTCGGCGACGGCCGCGAGCCCCCGTTCGTCTGCGACCAGGCTCACTTCGGCTGCGTCTGCGGCGGCGACGTGTGGAGGCGCTTCCAGGCCGAGGCGATCTCGCGCGCCCCCTCGTCGATCTTCTTGTTGTCGAGGACCTCCTGCGCGAGGAGGATCTTCGCGCCCGGCGCCGCCACCGGCGCGCCGGCGGCGAGGCTCTGCGTCTGCACCCCGCTCGCGGGGACCGCCGGCGGCTTCGGCGGGAGGAGCATGCCGGCCGCGGTGGAGCGCATGAGGCGGCGCTCCTTCGTCTGCGGATCGATCTTGATCGGGTACTGGCCCTGGCCGCGCGCCGAGACGTCGAACGAGCCGGCCTTCAGCTTGCGGAGGAAGAGGAGCGCGGGCTTGTCCTTCGTGAGGACCGCCTCGCCGTCGACGAGCTGACCGATCTTGCCGACCACGCCGCCCATCGTGCGGACGTAGGTGTCGTTGCCGGCGGCGAGGTCGTTGCCGGCCACGCCCTGATCGACGTGCACCTTCGTGTACGTGAAGATGCGGCCGTCCTCCCAGACGCTGTGCGACTCACCAGGAGTGATGACGGCGACGTCGTCCGCGTCCTTCACGAGGGCGTCGAACGACACCGCGATCGAGACCGACGCGCCGGCGTCGGTGGGGACGAAAGGAGAGGCGAGGGCGGCGAGAAGGGCGACGCGACCGAGGTGGCGCAGCAAAGGCATTCCCCGAGCGTATCACCACCGTACGAGAGCGCAGCCCCAATGAATGCCGGCGCCGAGGGCGAGGAGCATGTTGAGCTCACCCTTCTTGAGCTTCCCGGCGCGGGTGCACTCGTCGATGAGGATCGGGATCGTGCCCGCGCTCGTGTTGCCGAAGCGCTCGATGTTCATCGGCATCTTCTCCTCCGGGACGCCGAGGTGCTCGCGCACGTACTTGTTGATGCGCGAGTTCGCCTGGTGGGCGAGGAACCAGTCGATCTTCTCGAGCGGCGTGTTCGTCTCCGCGCAGAGCGCGCGCGCCGTCTCGGGCAGCTTCGTCACCGCGAACTTGAAGAGCTCGCGCCCGTCCATCCGCGGGATGTGGGCCTGCTCGTCCCAGTGGCTCGACTTCCAGTACGGCCGCGTGCGGAAGCCGCCGCCGGGCACGTAGAGCGTCTCGGCGAAGCGCCCGTCGGTGTGGACCTTCGACGCGACGAGGCCCGCGTCGCGATCGGTCGCGCGGAAGATCATCGCGCCGGCGCCGTCGCCGAAGAGCACCGCGAGCGCGCGGTGCTCGTTCGCGCGCTTCTTCGCCTCCTCGCTCACCGCGCGGTCGCTCTTGCCCTCGACGACGTCCCAGTCCTCCCACGGCATGAAGCCGGCATGGGCCTCGGCCCCGACGACGAGGACCGTCTTCGCGACGCCGCCCTTGATCAGGCCGTCGACGAGCTGGAGGCTGAAGATCATCGCCGCGCACTGCTGCCGGATGTCGAGCGCGGGCACGCCCGGGATGCCGAGCTTCGCGCCGAGGACCGCGCCCGAGCCCGGGAACACGTAGTCCGGCGTCATGGTCGAGAAGAGAATGTAATCTACATCCTTCGCCTGGATCCCCGCCGCCTCGAGCGCGCGCTTCGAGGCCTCGAAGGCGAAGTCGCTCGCGGCCTGGCCTTCGCCCGCGAAGTGCCGCTGGCGGATGCCGGAGCGCTGGAAGATCCAGTCGTCCGACGTGTCCATCACCTTGGAGAGGCGCTCGTTCGGGATCGGCTCGCCGGGGACGAAATGGCCGGTGCCGATAAGCTCGAAGCCCATGACGTCGCGGTTTTAGCCTCTCTCGTCCGATCTCCCGTCATGATTTCGTCATAGGCCCGAGTCACAGGCCCGAGACGAACGACCAGGTCGCGGCCGCCGCCTCGGACCAGAACGCGTGGCCGAGCCCTTGGACGCCGCAGAACACGACGGGCTTGCCGGCGGGACAGCCGTCTCTTGCCACGCAGGGCGCGGGGGCGATCGCGGTGCTGGTGCTCGCGCAGCCGTTCACGGTCGCCCAGTACCTCGTGTTGTGCTCGCCGCTCGGGTACGGGACGGCGCTGTCTTCGCTGCCGTGGATGAGCATCGCAGCGACGCCGGTGTCCTGGCCGTCGCAGCGCACGAAGCCGTTCCCCCACGTGCCGTGGCTGTCGTTCGGCTCCGCCGGCACGCCGCCCGAGTGCGAGACGATCCCGCGGAAGAGCGAGGGCCGGCGGCACGCCATCTGGTTCGACATGAACGCGCCGCTGCTCATCCCGAACGAGAACACTCGGTTCGGCGCGACGTTGTAGCGGGCCTTCATCTCGTCGACGAGCGCGACGAGGAACGCGACGTCCTTGTCGCTGTCGGCGGGCGTGTAGAGGTCCCAGCTGTTCCCGCTCCCGGTCGGGTAGGCGACGATCACGTCTTGCCCGGCGACGCCGTCGAGCTGAAACGCCGCGCGCATGTGCGCGCCGGTGCCGCCGTCGCCGTGGAGGGCGAGGAGGAGCGGATAGCTCCGCGCCGGGTCGTACGTGCTCGGCCGCGCGACGACGAACGAGCGCGTGCGCCCCCACACCTCGATCGTCTCGTTCGAGGTGATCACGGTGGGCGGAGGCGGCGGCTCGGGGACCGGCGCGGCGGCGTCGGGCACCGAGGTCGACGAGGTCGACGTCGGCGTCGGTGAGGGCGGCGGCGCCACGCCGTTCGACGATGAGGCGCCGTTCGCGATCGGGATCGGCGGCGTCGGCGAGAGCTCGCGCGCGACCGAGCCCTCCTCCGCGCTCGCGCACGCCGCAGCGGTGAGAATGCAACCCACGAAGAGAATGCGCACGCCCTCGCCGCAAGCACTCTTCGGACCACCGCCGTTCACGGGTACAATCGCGGCCGGCTCGAGATGAATTGTCCGCGCTGCGTGAGGCAGGGAGGAGAGGCGCCGTCGGCGTACCGTGGCGTGATGGTGCATGGGCGCGTCGTCGCGCTCGTGGACGAGCGGCACCCCGCGGGCCCCACCATCCAGCGCTGTCCGTCCTGCCGCGGCGCGTTCGTCGCGTACGAGGACCTCCTGACGATCGAGAACCGCGGCTCGCGCACGGCGAAGGGCGCCGCGAAGCGCGTGTGGGATCGCCCGACGGAGGCGATCGCGTGCGCGTCGTGCACCGGCGAGACGACGAAGCGCGAATGGAGCATCGGCACGATGATCTTCGTCGACGTGTGCATCGAGTGCCGCGGCGTCTGGCTCGACGGCGGCGAGCTCGAGGCGATCGGAGCCTGAGTGGCCTATCGCGACCGGGGCTTCGAGCACGAGAAGAAGACCGCGGAGCCCGGCATCGTCGCGGACATGGTCCGCCAGTTCGCGGACAAACACGCGTTCTTGCGCGAGCTCGTCCAGAACGGCATCGACGCGGGCGCGACGCGGATCGAGGCCCGCATCGATCGCGACGACGCCGGCGTCGTGCGCACGAGCGTCACCGACGACGGCTGCGGGATGACGCGCGCGACGATCGAAGGCCCGCTCCTCACGCTCTTCTCGTCGTCGAAGGAGGGCGACCGCTCGAAGATCGGAAAATACGGGATCGGGTTCGTCTCCGTGTTCGCGCTCGAGCCCGATCACGTCGAGGTCCGGACGAGGGCCGGCGCCGAGGCGTGGACGGTGCGCCTCTTCGGCGATCACACCTGGGAGCTCTCCGAAGACGGCGGCCGCGAGCGCGGTACGACCGTGATGCTCGTCCAGCGGATGGAGCCGGAGGTCTTCGCCGCGCACGTCGAGGCGGCCGAGCGCGCGCTCCGGCGCTGGTGCCGTCACGCGCGCGTGCCGATCGCGCTCACGGTCACCGACGGCGCGTCGCCGCGCGCGGTCGCGATCGACGAGCCGTTCGACGCGCCCGGACTCGTCGCGGTGCGGTGGGAGGAGGGCGACGAGCGCATCGTCGTCGCGGCGGGCGGGCCCGAGCCCTGCACCGCGACCTACTTCAGCCGCGGGCTCACGCTCCACGAGACGGACGCCCCGCCCGAGCTCCTCGGCGTCCGCTTCAAGATCGACTCGCCCGCGCTGTCGCACACGTTGAGCCGCGACGACGTCGTGCGCGACGCGAGCCAGCGGCGGCTCCTCGCGCGGGCGCAGAAGATGGCGCGCGGCCCGCTCGCCGACGCGCTCGTCGCCCGCATCGCCGAAGCGGCCGCGGCCGCCGAGGCCCCCGCCGACTACGTGCCGTTCCTGGAGGCGCTCGTGATGCCGGCGTTCGCGAGGCGGCGGCGCGAGGTCGTCGTCCCGCTCACGGATCCGATCCGCGGCGCGCGCACGATCGCGAGCGGCGCGCTCGGCGACCGGCAGGTCCTCGTCGCGGCGGAGCCCTCCGCGATCACGCACGCGCTCGCGCGGCGCGGGCATCCGGTCGTGCGCTGGGTCGAGGTCGCGCCGCTCCTCCGCGTGTTCACCGGCGAGGTCCACGACGTCGCGCTCGCGATCGCGCGCGCGGCGCCGATCGCGACGCCGCACCCCGAGGACGCCGCGCTTGAGCGCGCGATGCTGCGCCTCCTGGGGGCGCTCGATCGGAGGGCGGCGAAGGTGTGGATCGCGAGCTTCGAGGGCGCGCTCGCCCAGCAGTCGATGCGCGTCGTCGCGGAGGCCGAACGCGAGGAGAGCGTGGTCGCGGTGGCGGTCGCGGAGAAGCGCGCGTGGGGCAAGGGCGCGCGCGTCTACCTCAACGTGGAGGACCCCGCGGTGCGGCTCGCGCGGCGCCGCGCGAAGACCGAGCCCGCGATCGCGGCGCACCTCCTCTGCCGCGCGCTCCTCGTCGCGGAGGGGCCGCTCCCGTCGAAGCTCGTCGATCGCCTCCTCGAGGCCGCCCTTGAGTGATCGCGTCGTCGCGCGCGGTCGGATCAAGGTCGACGCGCGCAAGGCGCTCGACAAGCTGCGCGACCACATGCTCGTCGACCCGTACCTCTGGGTCTGCGAGATCGCGCGCGTGGCGGTCGCGCTCGGAGCGACGCGCCTCGACGTCGACTGGGACAGCGACGAGCTGTTCCTCGACTTCGACGGCCGCGGCCTCGCGCCCGACGCGATCGCGCACGCGCGCGACCACGTCCTCACGCGCGAGGAGGGCGCCGACGGCGACGCGCTCCGCCTCCTCGGGATCGGCGTCGGCGCCGCGCTGTCGCTCGATCCCGCCTTCGTCGACGTGCTCCGGATCGACGGCGTGACCGCCACCCGCGTCCGCTTCGAGCGCGGCTACATCGATCAGGAGCACGCGGTCCCCGAACGCGAAGCGATCGCGGCGCCGGCGGACCTCGACGCGAGCACGACGATGCGCGTCCACGCGCGGCGGAGGCGCGGCCTGAAGAGCCTCGGCCGCGCGCTCTCGCGCGAGGTGCCGCCCGAGATCGCGCGCCTCGAAGAGGCGATCGACACGCGGTCGCTGCACCTCCGCGGGAAGGTGGCGCGGCGGACGGTGGCGCCGATCCTCTCCGTCAACCTCGACATCCCGGGCACGACGCGCGCGGAGCTGGAGGTGCTGCCCGGCGCGCGCCTGCCGACGCTCGACTTCTGCGAGCGCGGCGTCCGCCTCGCGTCGTACGTCCTCCCCGGCTGCTGGAACCTCGCGCGCAAGGACCGCCCGCTGCCGGTGCGCGCCGTCATCGACGCGCCGCGCCTCCCGACCAACGCGTCGCGCTCGCAGGTGCACCACGACGCCGAGCTCGTGCGCCGCGCGCACGCGCTCGTCGATCCCGCGTTCGCGATCGCGGTCGGCGTCCTCCGCGATCCGTCGGCGAAGGCCCCGCGCGGTCGCGGCGTGACGATCCACGCCGAGGCCGCCGTGCTCGCGCGCGCGCTCGGCGCGATCGCGGCGGAGGTCGCGATCGCGAAGCGGGCCGGGACCGCGGTGCCGCCCGAGGCCGACGCGCTCCTCGATCTGCCGGTCCTCTACGACGCGTTCGGCGGAGCGCTCGCGATCCGCGAGACCGCGGTGCCGGTCCGCGTCCACGAAGGCGCGGCGCCGCTCGCGAAGGAGCTCGCGCCGTGGCTCGGCGGGACGGTGTGGCTGCGCGGGCTCCCGAGCGAGCGCGTGCTCGAAGGGCTCGCCACCGTGCCGGTGCAGGACCTCGTCCCCGCGGCCACCGCCGCGAGCCAGCGCCGCGCGCGCGCGTTGATGCACCCGGCGTCGAAGCCCGTCGTCGTGATCGGGAGCGACACCCTCGCGAAGGAGTCGTTCGAGGTCACCGAAGGTCCCTTCGCCGGGCTCCACGGCGAGATCGCGCTCGCGGCGGCCGCGCACGGCCGGCCCTCGACCGCGCGGCTCTTCGTCGACGAGCGCGCGCTCGAGACCGTGACGCTGACCGGCGTCCGCTTGCCGATCGACCTCGCGCTCGCGTGGCACGGGCGCATCGTCCCGCGGTTCGCGTACGACGCGGTCGAGCGCAACGACGACCTCACGCGCGCGCTCCTCTTCGCGCGGCGCCTGGCGGCGAGCTTCGTCGTCTCGCAGACGAAGGACCCGGCGCCGATCCGGTCCGCGATCGCGATGTGGGCGGAGGCGACGGAGGCGCTCGGCGACGGCGCCGACCTCGGCGTGCGCGCGAACGCCGCGGTGTGGCGCACCAACGACGGGCGTCTCGTGAGCCTCCGCACGATCCGCCTCTCCGCGCGCCGCGGGAACGCGATCTGCTACGCGGCGAGCAAGACGAAGGCGCCGCACGGCCGCCTCGTGCTCGCCACCGCCGACCTCGCCGCGCTGCGCCTCCTCCTCCCGAAGGACACGTTCTTCGTCCCCTACGATCGCGCGCTCGAGGCGAGCCACGAGCTGCCGGAGGCGCCGCCGGCGGTCTCGCTCGCGATCGATCGCGACGCGTTCCAGGGCTTCGTCGCGCCGGGGAGGGGACGCCTGCGCGTGTATCACGCCGGGCGGCGCGTCCGCGACGAGGCGTGGGCGTCGCGGAACGGACCGGTCGACGTCGTGCTCGTCGATCGCGACGCGATCCCGCAGCCGGACCTCGACGGCTGCGTGTGGGCGACGCCGCTCGTCGGCCTCGCCGCCGACGAGGACGCGCTCCTCCACGTGGTCGCGGACGCATGCGAGCGCGACGCGATCCCGCTCGCGAGCGTCGCCGACTACGTCGACGTCTCCGCTCGTCGCGTCGCCGAGCGGGGCGACGATCCCGCGCTCGCGACGAAGCTGCGCGCGCTCCCGGAGCGCGCGCGTCACGCGCAGATCGCGGAGCGGAGGGCGGCGCTGCTCGCGCGCGCGCCGATCGATCTCTCCGCCGAGCTCGGCGACGCGGTCCGCGGCTCCGTCGTCGTGCCGAAGATCGGCGCCGTCGCGGTGACGCTCGCGCGCGGGCTCCCGCCGCCGGTGGAGGTCCTCTTCGCGGGCCATCCCCTCGGCACGTCCCCGGCCGGCGCGCTCCCCGTCGCGGCGTGGGTCGACGTCGTCGACGAAGGGCTGATCGAGGACTGGTCGCAGCTCTCGCGCGCGGGGGCTTCGTGGGCGCAAGGCGCGATCAAGAGCGCGGCGCTCTCGCTCGCCCTCGCGCTCGCGAAGCGCGAGGACTTCGCCGACGACGGCGCCGCGCTCGCCTTGCTCGCCGCGCTCTACGCGACGGACTCCGCCGGCGCCGACACCGTCTTCGAGACGGTGCGCTGGCCGACCGTGCAGGGGCCGGCGATCCAGCTCCCGCCCGCGAGCGCGGCGCGTTGGGGCGCGCATCGCTACGAGCGGTGGCGCACGGAGGAGGAGCGCTCGCCGTTCGACGCCCCCGCGCTGTACCTGCCCGCGACGACGACGGGCGAGCTCCGCCTCCGCATCCTCGCGAGCGCTCTCGTCACGTTGACCGACGTGACCGACGCGGTCGCGCGGCTGCAGGCGCTGCGCGCGGCGGGCAAGCGCGGCGCGCCGCCGAAGCTCGACGGAGCGCCGGCGCATCCGCTCCTCCGCCGCTCGTTCACGGACCTCGGCGCGCTCTCGCTCGAAGGTGAGGTCGAGCTCGTCGACTCCGCGAGCGACGACGTCGCGTTCGTCGATGCCGACGGCGTACGCCGGCCGATCGCGCTCTCGTTCGGCTGCCCGATCCGCGCGGTGTACCGCGTCGACGTCAACGCCTTCGCCCCCGTCTCGCGCGAGCTCGTCGTCGCGACGGAGCGGCTCGTGCGGAGCCTCGCCCGCTCCCTCGCGGACGTGCCGCTCTTCGTGCGCGATCGCCTCCGCGCGCTCCTCGCGACGGAGCTCTTGCGGAGCGGGCGCGTCGCGGACGAGGACGCGACGTGCGCGGTGTTCTCCGCGACCGACGGTCAGTGGTACTCGTTCGCCGAGCTCGAGAGCTGGCCGGTCGTGCGCTTCACCACCGATCCGCCGCCGTTCCCGCACGTAGAGCTGTGCCTCCGCCTCTCCGCGACGGAGGCGCTCGCGCTCGCGCGTGTCTTCAGGACGGAGGACGCGACCGCGGAGCTCCGCGCGATCGCGCGCGGCGACGAGCGGCGGGCCGCGCCGCCGCGGACCGAGATCGTGCTCGACGCGGCGACGCGCGCGCAGTGCCTCTTCACGATCGACGTCGACGAGGAGAGGTTCCGCGGCGAGATCGGCCTCCTCCGCCCGCGTCACGCCGCCGCGCGACGGATCGACCTCTTCACGACGATGCGGCCGCTCGTGACGATCGCGGATCCGGGCGGCTGGCCGCTCGTCGCCGCGCTGAACCACGACGCGCTCGTGCCGACGCCGGCGTTCGACGGCCTCGTCGATCCGAAGGAGCCCGTCGCGCGGGTCCATCGCCTCGTCCGCCGCCTCGCCGGCGCGAGCGTCGCGACCTTCCTCGAGGCGCCGAAGGACACGCTCGGCGTCATCCGCCTGCCCGCGTCGTTGCCCGTTCGCTCCGTCGGCGGCTCCGCGCTCGGCGTGTTCTGGCTCCCGCGCGCGTGGCCCGAGCGCCCCACGATCGACGTCGAGGCGGTGGGCGTCGTCGACAAGGACCGGCTGTCGGTGATGGAGCGCCAGGCCCACTCGACGGTGGTCCCCGTGTGCGGCCGCGTCTACGTCACCGCCGACGCGACGACGCTCGCGCGCGCGGTCGAGGACGTCATGGCGTGGGTCGCGGTGCGTCTCGCCGCCCACGTGCGCGCCGCGCCGGCAAACGCGGAGACCGACGCGTACCGCTGGGACCTCGCGCTCCTCGGCGTCCTCGACGAGCCCGCGATCGATCCCGTCGCCGAGCTCGCGACCGATCGCCCCGCTCCGTCGCTCATGCGCGTCGTCGCGCGGCGCGCGCCCCACCTCGTCGACAGGGCGACCGGCGATGCTCCGCCGACGGTGGAGGTGGTGGAGCCGTCCGCGACGTCGTCGTTCTTCGACGGCATCGTGCGTCGCGTCGTCGAGCTCGTGACGCGCACCTCCGAGCTGCCGGCGACGAGCCCGCTCACGGAGGCGATCGGCCTCGCGCTCACCGCGATGTCGCTGACCGGCGATCCGGTCGCGGGCGTGCGCGAGGCGAAGCGCGGGCGGCCGATCGTCTTCCATCGCGCGTCGCGCTGGGTCGTCGTCAACACGCGGCACCCCGTCGTGACGGCGCTCGCGGCGCGGCCGGACGGCGTCCTCCACCTCGTCGTCGCCGCGCTCAGCGAGATCAACCGCGAGCTCACCGAGGTCACCGACGCGGAGGAGGTCGCGCAGCTCCTCGATCTGTTGCGCGCGAACGCTACGGCTTCCGGATGAACGTCAGCGCGAACTGCTGGCACGCATCGTTCGGCGATCCCGTGCTCAGCGTGAGCGTGGTGGGCCCGTCGAAGGTCTTCGTCAGGTCGTTGACGTCGTAGGCGAGACGCGCGCTGGCCGAGTCGCCGTTGCAGAGGGAGTTCTGCGCGCACGAGCCGTTCGAGAGGCGCGGCGTCGAGCCCTTCGCGGCGACGTGCCACTTGCCGGAGCCGAGCGCGAACGCCGCCGCGATCTGGAAGGGACGGATGATGCCGCCGTCCTCCTCGTTGCGCGCGCAGGACATCGCCTTCGACGCCTTCGCGCAGACGAAGACCGTGTACGTCACCTCTTCGCCCGGCATGAGCTGGACCGGGGTCGGCGCCTCGCAGACCGCGGGGTTCAGCCCGTCGCAGCCGCTCGCGAAGCACGTCTCGCCGTCGGCGCACGCCGGGCACGCGAGGCCGAAGCCGGCCGGCGCGTCGTTCCCCGCGTCCTCGATCGGCGCTCCGCTGCTCGAGGACGAAGACGTCGAGGAAGAGGACGACGTCGAGGAGCTGCTCGACGTCGAGCTCGCGCCCGCGTCGGCGCCGGAGGGCTCGTCACCACTGTACGAGCTCGAGCACGCAGCCAGCACGACGAGCGTGGCGGCGGCGGCGCCGAGCAATCGAGAGCGCGCACGCATCGTGAGCAGTATACCCGTTTACCAGCGGCGTTTCTTCGAGATCCCGAGCACGGTGAGCGACTCGCCGCTCCGGCGCATGACGAGGACGTCGCCGATGTGGACCTCGTGGACGAGCCGGTGACCATCGAGGAACACCTTCGCGTCGCGCATCTTGCTCCGGAGGACGACCTCCTCGCCCGCGCGGACGAGGCCGCGCGCGAAGCGGAAATGCCCGCCCGCCGGCGTGTACGGCTCGCGGACGACGTACTGGATCCGGTCCGACTCGAGCGGGAGCACCTTGCCGCCCGCGCTCCGCTGCGCCGCGGTCGACCCCGCCGCGGGCCCGATCCAGAGCCCGCTCGAGCGCTGGTCTTCGCTCCCGCCGGGGAGCTCGAGGATGTAGCGCGAGGTGGCGGCGGGCGACGCATGACAGAAGAGCGCCTCGTTGAGGACGCGCGCGTGGAGGCACTTGCCGTTGAGCTCGACGCGCATGCGCGTGAGCTCCGACGCCGCGAGCTCGCCCGCGAGCGCGCGGCGCAGCGTCTTCTTCGCGTTGCCGCGCTGGCCGGCGCAGAAGAACCCGATCGAGCTCCCCGGCGCGCTGTTGATCCCGAGGAGGGGGCAGTCCTTGCCGAGGAGGTGCGACGCGTCGAGGAGCGTGCCGTCGCCGCCGACGGTGACGACGAGATCGGTGCGCGCGGGCACGCGGGCGTGCGGGCCGCCGCGGAAGACGACCTCCGCGTCGAGGTCCGCGAGCGCCGCCTCGACCTCCGCGAGCGTCGCCTCGTGCGCCTCGTGCGATTGCTGCATCCGGCTCACGGTCGGATCGCGCTTCATGAGGAGCTTCGTCACGGTGGTGTCGTGACCCTCGAGCACGAGCTTGCGGTAGCTCGATCGCTTGATCACGAGCGCGACGCGTCGCTTGGTCTTCTTCATCTCAGTACGTCCGCGAGCCGGCGGAGCGCGAGCTCCGTCTTCTCGTCACGGACGCCCCCCGTTCGGCATGCCTCGAGCGCCTCGCGGAGAGGCACCTTGATCACGATCGCGACCGCCTCGAGCGCGGAGCCGTCGCCGTCGGGCTCGCGCCGGGCGCGCGGGTCGACGCGCACGTGGAAGAAGTGATGGATCTCTCCGACGAACCCGGGCGCGGGGTAGCTCCATTCGCCGAGGGGCTCCATCTGCTCCGCGCCGACGTCGAAGCCGAGCTCCTCCGCGACCTCGCGCGCCGCGGCCGCCCGCGGCTCCTCGCCCGGCTCGATGAGACCGGCGGGCAGCTCCCACAGCGCCGGCGACCCGCCGCCGGGTCGCAGCGCGATCGGCGGCCGGACCGCGCTCCTCAAGTAGACCTCCACCTCGCCGTCCTCTCCCACCGAGTGCGCAACCATGACCGCGGCGTCGAGCGCGTGGCGGTCCACGGTGTCGTATCGAAAGGGCTCGCTCCGCTTCGGCCCGTCGACGAGGACGAGATCGTAGCGGCGCAGTGTCAGAAAGCCGTCGGGCTCGGCGTTGGTCACACTCATGACCTCGACGGCGACTTGCGGAAGCTCGGGAAGAGGCGGCACGCCGGCCGCATTCTATATGAGGAGTCGTGAAGAGCGACGTTTCGTCCTACACTTGCGACTCGACCCACTTAACGGCACCCACGGAGGAACTTCGTGCGGGGTCAAACGTCAACCGAAGGTCGGATGAACCTCGCCTCCATCCAGCGGCACGCGCAGCACGCCGAATCCCGGCTCCGCCTTCGCCGAGCCATCCTCTGGGCCGCCAAGTCCCTCGCCGCCGGTCTCGTCGGCATCGCGATCCTCCTCGTGCTCCGCAAGACCGGGGTCATCGGCGAGCGGGCCTGCCGCGTCGGCGTCGCCCTCGCGACCCTGCAGGTCTTCGCCGCGGCGGGCATCGCTTATGCACAGAGGCTCCCGCGCCGCGCCGGCGCCGTCGCGCTCGATCGCTTCCACAACCTCGCCGACCGCCTCTCGAGCGCGCTCTCGTTCGTCGAGCTCGGCGCGGCGGAGCGCACGCCGTTCATGCTCGCGGCGATCGACGACGCGGTCGAGCACGCGAAGAAGGTCGATCCGAAGAAGGCCGTCCCGATGGAGCGGCCGAAGGAGTGGCCCTTCCTCCTCGCGATGGCGGCGGCGTGCGTCCTCATCGGTCTCTTCGAGGTGCGCAAGCACCACCCCGTCGTGAGCGCGAAGACGATCGACGCCGTCGACGTGACGCAGGACGACCTCGACGCGATGCGCGAGTTCCTCCGCGACGTCGACCAGCGGATGCAGACCGACGAGGCGAAGGCCGCGACGCAGGAGTTCAACCAGCTCATCGAGGACCTCGCGAACAAGCGCCTCGATCGGACGGAGGCCTTCCGCCGGATGCAGCAGCTCGAAGACAAGCTGCTGAACGGCTCCGAGGCCGACAAGAAGGCGCTCGAAGACGCGCTCCAGAAGATGGGCGAGGAGCTGAAGAAGGCGGAGATGTCGAAGCCCGCCGGCGAGGCGCTCACCGACAAGAAGCTCTCCGACGCCGAGAAGGCGCTGAAGGACCTCGCGAAGCAGCTCCGCGAAGCGAAGGAGACCGGCAAGGTCGACAAGGCCGCGCTCGACAAGCTGCGCGAGGCGCTCAAGAAGGCGAGCGAAGACCAAGCGAAGCGCGCGGAGGCGCTCGCGCAGAAGCGTGAAGAGCTGAAGCAGGACCTCCTCAAGCAAAAGCAGAAGCAGGGCGACGCCGGCATGAACGAGCAGGAGAAGAGCCTGCTCGAGAAGAAGGAGCGCGAGCTCGAGCGGCTCGATCGCGAGAGCGAGCAGCAGCAGAAGACGCAGCGCGAGCTCGATCGCCTCGACCGCGAGCTCCAGAAGGCGGCCGAGGACCTGATGAAGGATCTCGGCCTCTCCGCGAACGATCTCGATCAGGCCGCGGAGGACATCAAC
Source organism: Labilithrix sp. (assembly GCA_019637155.1). Lineage (NCBI taxonomy): Bacteria > Pseudomonadati > Myxococcota > Polyangiales > Labilitrichaceae > Labilithrix > Labilithrix sp. The sequence continues at coordinate 67,079 of JAHBWE010000018.1, forward strand.
CGCATGGCCAAGCAGGAGATGTCACAAGAGGAGAAGGAGCAGCTGCGGCAGAAGCTCCAGGAGCTCCGCGAGATGATGCGCCAGCAGGCGCAGGGCGGGCAGGGGCAGATGCAGCGCCTCCGCGTCTTCCAGCAGCGCGCGCAAGGCGGCGGCGGACAGCAAGGACCGCAGGGCAACGGCGGCCAGGGCCAGGGCAACCAGGGCAACGGCAACGAAGGCCAGCAGGGCCAAGGGCAGCAAGGTCAGGGCGGCCAGCAGGGTCAGGGCCAGGGGCAGCAAGGTCAGGGCGGGCAGCAAGGCGGGCAGGGTCAAGGCCAGGGGCAAGGCCAAGGTCAGGGCGGCGGCGGCGAGACGTGGATCCTCGGGCCGAACGGCGAGAAGATCCTCATGCTCTCGAAGGGCCAAGGGCAGGGCAGCGGCCAGGGGCAAGGCCAAGGTCAGGGCGGCGGCGGTCAGGGCCAGGGACAAGGTCCGGGCTGGGGCACCGGCCACGACGAGAACGTCCAGGGCAAGCAGGGGACGAACCCGAAGATGGGGACCCAGGACAGCCAGATCCAGGCGAACGACACCGGCCAGGGCGGCTCGCGCAGCGAGGTCATCCTCGGCGCGGCCGAGCGCGGCTTCGCGAACCGCGGCTACACGAAGGTCTACCGCGAGTACCACACCGTCGCGGAGGAGGCCCTCGACAAGGACGAGATCCCGGGCGGCTACCGCTTCTACGTCCGCCGCTACTTCCAGCTCATCAGGCCGCGAGACACCGCGGATTCGCCGTCGCCTCCCGCAAATCCCTGAGCAAACGACGATTCGAGGAAATGAATGGCTGATACGAATGATGCGGGCGCGGTGCGCGCCGAGGTCGAGCAGTTCCGTACGTCGATCGCGACGCTGAAGACCGAGATCGGGAAGACGATCGTCGGCAACGAGCCGGTCGTCGAGGGCGTGCTGATGTGCCTCCTCGCCGGCGGGCACGCGCTCCTCGAAGGTGTGCCCGGCCTCGGCAAGACGATGCTCGTCCGCACCCTCGCGGAGGCGCTCTCGCTCTCCTTCTCGCGCGTGCAGTTCACGCCCGACCTCATGCCGGCCGACATCCTCGGCACGACCGTCATCGACGAGACGCAGCAGGGCGGGAAATCTTTCGAATTTCGGAAAGGCCCGATTTTCGCGAACATCGTCCTTGCCGACGAAATCAACCGCGCGACGCCGAAGACGCAGTCCGCGCTCCTCGAGGCGATGCAGGAGCACCGCGTCACGGTCGGCCGCCGCACGCACACGCTCGACGAGCCGTTCGTCGTCCTCGCGACGCAGAACCCGCTCGAGTCGGAGGGCACCTACCCGCTCCCGGAGGCGCAGCTCGACCGCTTCTTCATGAAGCTCCACGTGCCGTTCCCGAACCGCGAGGAGCTCCACGCCATCCTCGACCTCACGACCGGCGAGGCGCGCGCGGAGCGGCAGGCGGTGCTCCACCGCGAGGAGATCCTCGCGATGCAGGCGCTCGTGCGGAAGGTGCCGGTCGCGCGCCACGTCCAGGACTACGCGATCCGCGTCGTGCAGGCGACGCACCCCGACGGCCCCGACGCCCCCGACGCGTGCAAGCGCTTCGTCCGCTTCGGCGCCTCCCCGCGCGGCGCGCAGTCGGTGCTCCTCGGCGCGAAGATCCGCTCCCTCTTCGAGGGCCGCTTCTCCGCGAGCATCGACGACGTCCGCGCCGTCGCGCTGCCGTGCCTCCGCCACCGCACGCTCCTCAACTTCGAGGGCGAGGCGGAGGGCGTGAAGACGGATCAGGTCATCGAGGCGATCTTGAAGGCGATCCCCGAGACCAAGACCGGCGCCGGACGCTCCGAAGCCCAGATGGTCTCCTGAACGCGTGAGCTAAGTGGGTTTCCTCGACACAGTCCTCGGCCGCAAGCCGGTCAGCGAGAAGAGAGCGTCCGACGACGACCTCTTCGACGACGACTTCCAGCGGAAGCTCGACTACCTCGCGCTCGTGTCGAAGCGCGTCTTCGCCGGCCGCATGCGCGCCGAGCGGCGCACGAAGAAGAGCGGCTCCGGCGTCGAGTTCGCCGACCACCGCGACTACCAGCCGGGCGACGACTTCCGCTACCTCGACTGGAACGTCTACCAGCGCTTCGATCGCCTCCTCCTCCGCCTCTACGAAGAGGAGGAGGACCTCGCCATCTATTTCATCGTCGACTGCTCCGCGTCGATGGGCTTCGGCGACGCGAAGAAGCTCCGCTACGCCAAGCGCGTCGCGGCGGCGCTCGCCTACGTCGGCCTCGCGAACCTCGACCGCGTCAGCATCGTCTCGACGAGCGATCAGGTCGAGGGCCGCATGCCCGCGACGCGCGGCAAGGCGCGCATCTTCAAGGTCTTCCGCTTCCTCACCGCGCTCGCGCCGGTCGGGCAGACCGACCTCGAAGACGCGCTGAAGACGTTCGTCGCGCAGAACAAGCGGAAGGGGCTCGTCGTCCTCGCGAGCGATCTCTACGACCCCCACGGCTTCGAGCGCGGCATCAACGTGCTCCGCTACAACAAGTTCGATCCGTTCGTCGTCCACATCGTCGACGAGGCCGAGGCGAAGCCGAAGCTCGCCGGCGACGTGCTGCTCTACGACTGCGAGACCGGCGACGAGCGCGAGGTCACCGTCACGGCGAAGGTGCTCGAGCGCTTCGAGGTCGTGTACCGCAAGTACCTCGACGACATCGATCGCTTCTGCACCTCCAAGCAGGTGCCCTACATCCGCGCGGACGTCTCGCAGCCGTTCGACGAGCTGATCTTGCGCGTGTTCCGCAGGGGAGGGTTCCTCCGGTGATTCTGGCGGGTCTGCCGTTCGCGACGATCGCGGCGATCTTCGGCGCGGCGGCGGCGTTCGCGACGGCGCTCTACATCCTGAAGCTCCGGCGGCGCACGGTCGCGGTCCCGTTCTCGAAGCTGTGGGAGAAGATCCTGCGCGACAAGGAGGCGACGAGCCTCTTCTCGCGCCTGAAGCGGCTCCTCTCGCTCCTCGTCCAGCTCGCGCTCCTCGCGCTCCTCGCGTTCGCGCTCGGCGATCCGCGCGCCGCGGCGACGCTGATCAAGGGCCGGAACCTCGTCGTCATCGTCGACGCGTCGGCCTCGATGCAGGCGACCGACGTGGCGCCGGCGAAGAACCGGCTCGAGGCGGCGAAGGACGAGGTGAAGAAGATCATCCGCGGCCTCGGCGGCTCGGACCGGATGCTCATCGCGCAGATGGACGCCGCGGTGACGCCGCTCGGACCGACGTCGTCCGACACGTCGGAGCTCGAGCGCGCGCTCGACACGATCAAGGCGACCGACGCGCGCGCCGACTTCCCGCGCGCGCTCAGGTTCGCGACCGACTCGCTCCGCGGCGTCGAGAACGCGGAGATCGTCATCGTCTCGGACGGCCGCCTCGGCGAGGCGGTCGACTCCGCGGGCAAGGTGAAGCTCGGCGACGACGTGAAGCTCTCGTACCTCCCGATCGGCCGCGGCGTGCGCAACGTCGGCATCACCGCGTTCTCGGTCCGCCGCTACCCGCTCGACAAGAGCCGCTACGAGGTGATGCTCGAGGTCACGAACACCGGCCCCGAGGTCGAGGACGTCGAGCTCTCGCTCTTCGCCGATCCGCAGAAGGGCGGCCCCGACGACAAGGGGGTGCTCGTCGACCTCACGAAGCTGCGCCTCAAGCCGGGCGAGCGCCTGCCGCGCTTCTACCCGAACCTCTCCGGCGCGAGCCGCGCGCTCCAGGCGTCGATCGCGCCGCTCGAGGGCAGCCAGGACACGCTCCCCGCCGACGACAAGGCCTACGCGCTCCTCCCCGAGCGCCGCCGCGCGAAGGTCCTCGTCGTCACGCCGGGCAACACCTACCTCGAGGCCGCGCTCCTCCTCGACGAGTACCTCGACGTCCAGCTCGTCGGCCCGCGCGAGTACGTCGAGAAGATCGCGCCGAGCCAGCAGAAGAACGACGTCGTCATCTTCGACGGCGTCACGCCCGCCGATCCGCCGCGCGCGCACGCGATCTACCTCGATCCGCGCGGCCCCGGCTCGCCGGTCGCGGTCGAGGCCGAGATCAAGACGCCGGGCTTCGACAAGATCGAGCGGAAGCACCCGATCGTGCGCTGGACCGCGCTCGACGACGTGAACATCTCGAAGGGGCACCGCCTCAAGCCGCAGCCGGGCGACAAGGTCGTGGGCTCCTCCGACGGCGGCGGCCCGATCCTCGTGACGGGGCAGCGCGGCACGAACAAGTTCGTCGCGCTCGGCTTCGATCCGCGCGACAGCGACCTCCCGCTCCGCGTCGCGTGGCCGCTCCTCCTCCTCAACAGCATCAACTTCTTCACCGACGAGGACTCGCAGTACATCTCGAGCTTCCGCACCGGCGACGTCTGGCGCGTCCCGGTCGTCACCCAGAGCGGGCAGGCAAAGCTCAAGATGCCGACGAGCGCGGAGGCGATGATCCCGGTCCACGAGGGGCGCGCGGTGTACCTCGGCCAGCACGCCGGCTTCTACGAGCTCGCGGGCGGCGACGCTCCGGCCGAGGGGCAGAGCGACGCGGCGACGAAGACCGCGTTCGCGGCGAACCTCCTCGACGCGGACGAGAGCGCGGTCGAGCCGGCGAAGGAGCTCGTCGTCGACGGGAAGAAGGCGGGCACGCTCTCGGGCTTCCAGATCGGCGTCCGCCGCGAGATCTGGATCTACCTCCTGCTCGCCGCGGTGATCCTCACCGCGATCGAGTGGATCACGTACCACCGAAGGATCACGGTCTGATGTCGCGCCGCCTCCTCTCGATCCTCGGCATCGTCCTCGGCGTCGCCGCGGTCGCGCTCTACATCGCGAACCGCGTGACGCACGGCTACGTCTGGGCGTTCGCGTCGACGCGCGGCGACCTGATGCTCACCGGCGCGATCGCGGCCGGCTGCGGCTTCGTGATCGTGAAGGCGATCGCCGACGCGGTCGCGCAGTGGCGCGCGAAGCAGGCGGTCGACCGCGCGAAGGTCGGGTTCGCGGTCTTCGGCGGCGCGCTCGGCCTCGCCGGCGTCTACATCTACTGGCGCGAGGTGCTGACCGCGGCGAAGGCGACGATCACGTTCGCGCGGCAGGGCACCGACTACGAGCTCCTCTCCCCGAAGATGCTCGGGCTCGCGCTGCTCGCGCCCTTCTTCTTCTGGATGATCGGACGGAGCCTCGCCGACCTGCCGCTCCCGCAGCGCATCCTCTCCGTCGTGCTGCGCATGGCGTTCGTCGCGCTCCTCGCGCTGGGGCTCTCGCGCCTCGCGCGCACGGCGACGACGCAGAAGGTCGCCACCGTCTACCTCGTCGACGTCTCCGAGTCGGTGCCCGACGCCGCGGTGGAGGACGCGCGCGCGGAGATCACGAAGGCGCTCAAGGAGAAGCCGGAGGACGCGATCGTCCGCGTCATCACGTTCGCGCGCCGGCCGCGGGTGGTGCCGATCGCCGACGACGCGAAGGAGGCGCCGGCGCTGGAGCGTCACGACCTCGCGCCGACGGACGCGAAGGGGAACCCGAACAAGGGTCGCACGGGGCTCGGGGCGGCGACGGACGTCGCGAGCGCGATGCAGCTCGCGTACGGCCAGTACCCCGCCGGTTACCTCCGGCGCGCGGTCATCTTCACCGACGGCGTGCAGACCGACGGCGACATGCTCGCGGAGGCGAACCGCGCGAAGGAGTTCGGGGTCAAGGTCTACACCGTGCCGTACCACCGGCCGGTGCCGGGCGAGGTCGCGCTCCGCGATCTGCGCCTGCCGGACAAGGTCCGCGTCGGCGAGCCGTTCAACCTCCACGCGAACATCTTCTCGTCGCGGCCGCAGAAGGTCCGCGCGACGCTGAAGCAGGGCGAGGCGATCAACGGCCTCGACGGCATCCGGGACATCGAGCTCAAGGCCGGCGACAACGACGTCACGTTCAAGAGCGTCGTCCGCGTCGCGGGCGAGGTGACGTACGCGCTCGACCTCGCCGACATCCCCGAGGACCGCTTCAAGGAGAACAACCGCTTCGCGGTCTCCGTCGCGGTGCCGGGGCGGCCCTCCGTCCTCTACGCCGAGGGCAACACGTCGCGCGCGAGCTACCTCGCGTCGGCGCTCTCGGCGCAGGAGTTCGACGTCGACGTGCGGTCGCCGCGCGAGATCCCGTCGTCGATCCGCGAGCTCGAGCGCTACGACTTCGTGATCCTCTCCGACACGCCGGCGGAGAGCGTCTCGCTCACGCAGCAGGACGCGATCGAGAGCTACGTCCGCGACCTCGGCGGCGGCTTCCTCTTCGCCGGCGGCGAGGCGGGCTTCGGCCTCGGCGGCTGGTACCACACGACGGTGGAGCGCATCCTCCCGGTCCGGATGGACTCGGAGAAGAAGCGCGACGAGCCGCAGGTCGCGATGGTGCTCGTGCTCGACCGCTCCGGCTCGATGAGCGGCCTCCCGATCGAGATGGCAAAAGCCGCCGCGAAGGCGACCGCGGACACGCTCTCCTCCGACGACCTGATCGAGGTGATCGCCTTCGACTCCGCCCCCACGCGCGTCGTGCGCATGACGGCGGCGAAGCACCGCGCGCGCATCCAGAGCGACATCGCGCGCATCCAGCCCGGCGGCGGCACCGAGATCTTCAGCGCCCTCGACGCGGCGTACCAGTCGCTCACGTCGACGCGCGCGCGGCGCAAGCACGTCATCCTCCTCACCGACGGTCAGGCGCCGCACAACGGCATCCGCGACCTCGCGCAGGCGATGGCGGCGGAGAACATCTCGGTCACGTCCGTCGGCCTCGGCTCCGGCATCGACGAGGGGCTCCTCCGCATGATCAGCGACGCGGGCGGCGGCCGTCTCTACAAGGTCATGGACCCGCAGCAGCTCCCGCGCGTGTTCACGCGTGAGACCGAGATGGTCAGCCGCAACGCCGCGGTCGAGGAGTACTTCCAGCCGCGCGTCGTGTCACCGGCGGACTTCCTGCGCGGCGTCGACATGAGCTCGGCGCCGTACCTCCACGGCTACGTCGCGACGAAGATGAAGCCGCCGCCGGCGCAGGAGATCCTGCAGAGCGAGGTGCAGGAGCCGATCCTCGCGCGCTGGCACGTCGGGCTCGGGTGGTCGCTCGCGTGGACCTCCGACGTGAAGAACCTCTGGGCGGTGGAGTGGCTGCGCTGGCCGGGCTACGGGCAGTTCTGGGGTCAGCTCGTGCGCGAGCACATGCGCCAGAAGAAGCGGCAGCAGTACGACATGAGCTGCGCGATCGATCCCGCGACCGGCCACGTGAAGGCGTCGATCGACGCGATCGGCGGCGACGACCGCTTCCAGAACGGCCTCGACGCGAAGCTCACCGTCACGGGGCCGCAGCCGAACGGCGAGACGAAGAAGATCACGATGCGCCAGACCGCGCCCGGTCGCTACGAGTCGGACTTCCCGCTCGAGCGCTTCGGCTCGTTCCTCCTCCACGCGAGCCTCGAGAAGGGGGTCGAGGACGGCAAGGGCGGAACGAAGAGCGTCCAGGTGGCGGAGAGCTTCGGCCACGTGACGAACCCGTACCCGCGCGAGTACCTCGCGCTCGCGCCGGATGTCACCACGCTGTCACGCGTCGCGCTCGTGACCGGCGGCCGCATGGACCCCGCGCCCAAGGATGTGTTCGATCCCCAGGGCGAGAGCATCAAGTACCACCAGGACCTCTGGAGCCGCTTCATCGGCGCCGCGGTGGCGGTCTACCTCCTCGATCTGCTCATCCGTCGCGTCCGCATCTTCGACCGGAAGAAGACGGCGCGCCCGCCCGTCTCGCGCCGCCCCGTCAGCGTGTAGCGGCGCTTTTCCCCCGTGGAAATGGCCGTCTCCGATCGGAGAGCTTCCTTGCGCGTTCGTTTCTTGAGAGCATCATGAACGTGAGGATGAAGCTTCCGGGTTTGCTTTTGGCGATGGCCCTGGCGGGCTGCACGAACGAAGCGAAGTCGCCGACGGGGGGTGGCGGCGGCGGTGAGGGCAAGGCGGAGGTCGGCAAGCCGGCCCCCGAGCTCTCGATCGAGACGTTGAACGACAAGGGCACGATTTCGCTCAACGAGCTGCAGGGCAAGGTCGTCATCGTCGACTTCTGGGCGACGTGGTGTGCACCCTGCAAGCAATCGTTCCCCAAGCTCGAAGAGCTTCAGAAGAAGGTCGGCGACAAGGTCGTCATCGTCGGCGTCTCGGTCGACGACGAGAAGAAGGGCGTCGCCGAGTTCGCGAAGGAGAACGGCGCGACGTTCGCGATCGGCTGGGACCAGGGCCACACCATCGCGAGCCGCTGGAAGGTCGGCACGATGCCGACGACGTTCGTCGTCGACGCCACGGGCAAGGTCCGCCACATCCACGACGGCTACCACGAGGGCGAGACGGACCGGATGGAGAAGGAGGCGAACGCCCTCCTCGCCGAGGACACCGGCGACACGAAGGTCGCGAAGAACGACGCCAAGGCCGAAGACCCCGACGCCAAGGGAGACAAAGGCGACAAGGGCGGCGACACGAAGGCCGACACGGCCAAGCCCGACGACAAACCGCCGCCCGACGAGGACGACCCGCCCCCGAAGGAACCCAAGAAGAAGAAGAAGCCGAAGAAGAAGAAGTCGAAGAAGCCCTGACGCGATCGCCGTGTTGATCGCCGAGGAGCTGCTCCTGTTGCTGCTGGACGACGAGAGCGGGAGCGTCTCGGCGCATCGCGACGTCGGTCGCGCCTACGTGCGGCCAGTGTTGGGCGGCGCGTTGCTCGCCGAGCTCGCGCTCGGAGGGAACATCCAGATCGGAGAGGCGGGCTTGCTGCGATCGGGCAAGGTGACGCTCACGAACGCGCCGTACCCGGCCGATCCGCTGCTCGTCGACGCGGCAGCGACGATCGCCGAGGCGCCACGCTCCGCGGGCGAGCTGGTCAACCGGCTCGGCAAGGACGCCTTCGAGATGCTGGCTCGACGCCTGGTCGATCGCGGGATCCTCGAGCGTCGCGAGGACAAGGTCTTGTGGTTCTTTCCGCGCACGCGCTGGCCGGCGCTGGACTCCTCGTACGAGCGAGAGCTCCGTCTCCGTCTCGCCGCGAGCTTCGACGACGGCGCGGTGGTCGAGCCGCGCATCGGGACGTTGATCGCGCTGCTCCACGCGATCGGAAAGGCCCACCACCTGGCGCCGATGGAGCCCGGAGAGGCGAGCCGGCGCGCCAAGCGGATCGCCGAAGGCAACTGGGCCGCCAAGGCCGTGCGCGACACCATCGACGCTTTGATCAGCGCGCTGATCGCGGACGTCGCGCTGATGGCTGCGAACACCGCCAACCACTGATATGGCTGAGCTCGCGGCGGTCGCGGTCGCGGGAATGAACGAGGGGACGGCGTGGTTGGGCGCTCATGCAGCATCTCGTGCGGTTGGCGTGGCCTGCGGCGTTCGTGGCGGTGGCGGCGATGGGGTTCGGGTGGCTGCGGGCGGAGCCGCCGAAGGCGGAGGCGCACGTCGTCGAGGTCGTGCCGACCGGGCCCACCGTCGTCCGGGAGCTCCGCGCGGTCGCGAGGCTCGAGACCGCGTCGATGCACGTGGAGAAGGTGATCGATCTGAAGGACCATCAGAAGCGGTTCCGCGGGCTCGTCGACGCCGAGGACTCGCTCCTCTTCGTCGCGAGCGGCGAGGTCGTGCTCGGCGTCGATCTGGGGCGGCTCGGGCCGGACGACGTCGGCTTCGACGAGGCGACGAAGACGGCGACGATCGAGCTGCCGGCGCCCGAGGTGTTCTCGACCCGCTTCGACGAGGCGCACTCGTACGTGCACTCGCGGCGCACCGACACGTTCGCGGTGCGGAACGAGGGGCTCGAGGCCGCCGCCCGGCGCGAGGCCGCGGCCGCGTTCGCGAAGGCGGGCCGCGAGCCCCGCGCGATCGACCTCGCGAAGGAGCACGCCGCGACGCAGCTCCGCGCCCTCGCGAAGGCATGGGGCGCGAAGGACCTCATCGTCCGCTGGCGCGCACCGGCGGGCGAGCTCGCCGCGCAGTAGCGTATGCTCCGTTCCGGTGGCCGCAGCGAAGAAGAAGACGAAGCGCGACGACGTCATCCCCGGCACGGAGGCGTGGCGCGCGCCGCTGCCGCTCGGTCCCGCGCCGGAGAGTGGAGACCCGGCGACCGACGCCCTCTTCGCCGCGCTTCGAGCGTATCGCGTCGGAGCGCTTCCCCCCGGCTCGGCCGAGCTGATCGCGACGCCCACGCCTGCCCAGGCAGCCTGCGCCGTGGCCGAGCTGACCGACGCTGCCCTCGACGGAGGAGAGGCCGTCTGGGACGAGGCGTTCGCGCAGACGCTCACGCCGCGCGATCGCAAGAGGATCGGCGCGCCTCGCCCGCCTCGCGGTGTGGAACCTCCAGCACGAGGGGAGGCAAGGCACGACCCCCGCGAGCTTCGCCGCTCGGACGGCGCTCCTCACCGAGCACGGCGACAGATCCATGGTGGAGGGCCTCGCGCGCGCGATGCGTGCCTTCGAGAAGACGTTCAAGAAGCACGCGGCCCCGTACGTCGCGACGCTCACCGAGGTCGGGGAGGCGCTGCGCGGACGCGCCCCCGTCGAGCTCCCGCCGATGCCGCCCCCGAGGGACTCGCCACCGGCGGCGCCGCTCACGGACGAGGCGCCGCTGACTCCGCTCGAGCGACAGCACGCCGACCTCGATCGCGCGATCGCGGCTGCGAAGCTGGGCGAGCACGCCGAGCTCGTGCGCGCGGTGGTGCAGCCGTGCGTCGATCTGCGAACGCTCACCCGCGCCGCGGACGACGCGATCGGTACGAGCCGTCTGGGCGGCCTGCCCGATCTTCCGCCCGCCGAGCCCTGGCCTCGTCTTCGTGGTCAGGCGCTCGCGTTCCTGGCGCAGCTCGAGCTCCACGCGCTCCACGCGCTTCACGAAGGTCTGGCGCTCCCGCGCGAGGGGCTGCTCTCGTTCTTCGTGTGGGACGTGTTCGATGAAGAAGGCGAGCCTTACCTCGAGGTCGGCTCCGTCTTGCACGTTCCGCCGGGCACGCTCGCCCGCGCCGCGCTGCCGGCAGACTACGCCGCGCCGCGAGAAGGCCGCGCGCCCTTCCCTGGGTGCGCGATCGAGCTGGGGGCTTCCATCGCGGTCCCTCCGCCGTCACACCCTTCGCTCGCGGTGCTGCCCGCGAAGGCGAAGAAGAGCTACGCGAAGCACGTCTTCCCGCTGGGGGCGCCGCGTCACCGGGTGAGCGGCTACGTGATCCCGAGCGACGCCGGCCCCGACGACGGCGTGGTGCTCCTTCAGCTGCTCTCGGATCGTCGTTGCGGCTTCGTGTTCGGCGATCTCGAGCGGCTCTTCGTCACCGTTCCCTTCGCCGCTGCCGCCGCCGGTCGATTCGAAGGAGCTCACTTCTCGTTCGGCGGCTGACCGAGGGCGGCGGCGCAGGGGTGGACGACCTGGTCGAGGACGCTGCGGACGAGCGCGCGGTGGTCGGCCGGCAAGAGGCGGCCGTGGGCCTGCCATGCCGCGGGGTCGACGTCGGCGGGGAGGGGCGGCGCGTCGGTGCAGACCGGGGCGGTGAACGCGGCCTCGACCGCGGCGCGGACGTCGGGGCCGCCTGTGGCGAGCGCCCAGCGCACGAAGGTCCAGGCGAGCTCGGCGTGGCGGGCCTCGTCCTCGGCGATGCGCGCGAGCGTTCGGCGTAGCTCGGCGTCCGTCGCGTTCTCGGCCTGCGCGGCGGCGACGGCCGACGCGATCGTCTCGTTGATGCAGCCGTCGCGCACGGTCGCGGCCGCGATCGCCGCGAGGTCCGTGCTCGGCGCGACGCCGCGCAGATCGAGCGCGCCCGGGCCCTCTGCCTCGCCCGCGAAGCGGCTCGCGAGGGCGAACGTGAGACGCGCGTGCTCGATCTCGTCGCTGCACGCCGCTTGCGCGAGGACGAGGAGCGCCGGCGGCGCGCCGACCGCGAGGAGCTCCAGCGTGAACGTCGCGAACGACGCGATCGACGCGTGCTCCATCAGCGCGTCGCGCAAGTACGACCCGGCGAGCGCGCGCCGCGTCGAGTCCGGGAGCGCGTCGTCGTGCGCCGGTGCGGTGGTCCAGTCGGAGCGTGGCTGCGCGGTCGCCACGCGCGCGGCGCCCTGGACGACGAGCGGGCGACCGCAGCACGCGCCCTCGCAGAACTCGTAGCAGCACTGCCCGTTCTCGAAGACGACGGGGCCCACCGCCGGGTTGCAGCAGCCGTTCATGATCTCCTCCGGCACGATGCAGCCGTTCGCGTCGAGCGTCGGCGGCGGAGGCGGCGCGGCGTCGGGCTCGCGGAAGCCGCCGTACCCGGAGTTCTTCGTGATGCCCTTGCCCTTCTCGTTGCACTCGCGCTTCTTCGTCCCGTTCTCGCACGTCGCCGGGGCGGCGCCGGAGGACGACGTCGAAGACGACGAAGTCGAAGAAGACGATGAAGTCGACGATCCGCCGCCGGGTGGGGTCGGCGGGGTCGACTCGCCGCCGCACGCGGCGGCGACGAGCGAGGAGGTCGCGAGGGACGAGAGGATCCGGGCCCGCAGCGTAAGGAGCGACATGGAGAAAACGTTACAAGGAAAGTCCGAGATCCACCGTCTAAGTGGCCCGTATGCCGGAGACCCGCATGTACCAACGCGCCGTAGGCCTTGCCGCCCTCACGTTCCTCGCTGCATGCCACGTCTTCGCGCCGCCCCCGCCGGCGCGACCCGCGCCTCCGCCGAGCGACGCGAACGGAAATCCCCTCGGCGTCGAGACCGCCGCCGCGCGGCAGGCCCGGGTCGGATTCGCTCTCACCGAGGCGCCGATGTCGCTTACTGCCGGAGACGGCACCGGGCTCCGGCTCGCCTCGCTGCGCGCGAAGGCCGTCGTCGACGGGCCGCTCGCGTTCACCGAGATGACCCTCGCGTTCGAGAACCCGAATGACCGCACGCTCGAAGGGACGTTCCGCATCGTGCTGCCGCGCGGCGCCTCGCTCGGCCGCTTCGCGATGAAGATCGACGGCGCGTGGCAGGAGGGCGAGGTCGTGGAGCTCGAGCAGGCCCGCCGCGCCTATGAGGACTTCCTCCACCGCAAGCAGGACCCCGCCTTGATGGAGAAGGCGGCGGGCAACGAGTTCTCGGCGCGCGTCTTCCCGATCCCCGCGCGCGGCATCAAGGAGATCGTCGTCGCCTACGTGGAAGAGATCAGAAACGAGGAGTACCGGCTCCCGCTCCACGGCCTGCCCGAGGTCGGAGAGATCGCGATCGAGGCGAAGGTGCTCGGCGCGTCGCAACAGCCGGCGCCGCTCGCCGTTCGCAACGCCACGCCGGCAGAGGACTACACCGCGCCCGTCGTGGCCGGCGGCGCGTCGGTGCGGAGCGGCGAGCTCGCGATCGTCCGCGTGAAGCCGCAGGCCGACTCGAAGCCCGAGAAGCTCGACAACGCGATCGTCCTCGTCGACACGAGCGCGTCGCGCGTCCTCGGCTTCGGCGAGGAGCTCCGCGCGCTCGAGGCGGTGCTGAAGAAGATCGGCGAAGAGGACGGCGGCGTCACGGTCGCGGCCTTCGATCAGGTCGTCACGCCGATCTACGCCGGCAAGGCGCGCGCGTTCGGCGCGAAGGAGCTCGGCGTCCTGCGCGATCGCGACGCGCTCGGCGCGAGCGACCTTGAGCGCGCGCTCGCGTGGGCGAAGGACAAGGCGAAGAGCGCGGGCGCGCACCGCGTCGTCCTCGTCACCGACGGCGTGATCACCGCGGGCGCGACGGACCCGAAGGCGCTCTTGCCGAAGGTGAGCGCGCTGAAGGACGCGGGGATCGAGCGCATCGACGCGGTCGCGATCGGCGGCATCCGCGACGAGGTCGCGCTCGGACGCATCGTGCGCGGCGCGCTCCCGCGCGACGGCGTCGTCGCGGAGGCGACGGAGACGCGGAAGCTCGGGGAGGCGACGCGCTCCGGCGTGGCGGTGAAGGTCGAGGGCGCGACGTGGTCGTGGCCGGCGAAGCTCGACGGCGTGCAGTCGGGCGACACGTACTCGATCTACGCGGAGGTCCCGGTCGATCGCCCGCTCAGGGTGTCCGTCGGCGGCGCGCCCGCGGTCGCGATCGAGACACGCAAGACCGAGCGGCCGCTCGTGCAGCGCGCCGTCGCGCAGGCCAAGGTCTCGAGCATGCTCGAGCGCGAGGTCACGGGCAAGGAGTCGCTGAAGAAGAGCATCGTCTCGATCGCGACGCGCGAGCGCATCATGACGCCGTACACCGCGCTGCTCGTCCTCGAGACGGAGGACGACTACGCGCGCTACGGGATCGATCGGCGCTCGCTCGCGGACGTGCTCGCGATCGAGGACGGCGCGGTCCGCCGCGTGCGCCGGACGACGGTGAAGCTCCCGCTCGCGCGGCCGCCGATGGAAGAGGCCTTCGACCTAAGCAGTCAGGCGCTGAGCGACAGCTCGTTCGAGTCCGACGCGCTCGGCGACGCGGCCGTCGCTCCGTCGCCCTCGGCGCGCCCCGCGCGCCCGGGCGGCGCGGAGGCGAGGAAGGCGGACGAGTCGCCGCGCGCGGGCCATGCGCCCGCGCCGAGGCCGAGGCCGAGGCCGGCGCCCGAGCCGGAGCCGGAGCTCAAGAAGCGCGCGTCGGCGTCGGCCGCGCCGCCCCCGTCGATGGCCGCGCGCCCCGCGCCCGCGACGCGGCACGCCCCGCGCGCGCCGCGGGCGGAGGCCGCCGACGCGCCGTTCCTGCGATCGCCGCCGGAGCCTTCGAGGGTGCGGATCGCCTCCGACCCGATGGACGAGGACGAGGACGGGCCGCGCGGCGTCGGCCACGCGCCGTACGAGGGTCGCTTCAAGACGGTGATGGACCTCGTTCGCGCGAAGCAGCTCGACCAGGCGATGCGCGAGGCGCAGGCGTGGCGCGCCGAAGCGCCCGGCGACGTGCTCGCGCTCGTCGCGCTCGGCGAGGCGGCGGAGGCGAGGGGCCAGACGGAGCTCGCCGCGCGCGCGTACGGCTCCGTGATCGACCTCTTCTCGAACCGCGCCGATCTGCGTCGCTTCGCCGGCGAGCGGCTCGAGCGGCTCGCGATGCGCGACGCCGCCGCGCTCGACCTCGCGATCGACACGTTCGAGAAGGCGGTCCTCGATCGTCCCGACCACCCCGCGAGCCATCGCCTCCTCGCGTTCGCGCTCGTCCGCAAGAAGCAGCTCGCGCGCGCGTTCGAGGCGATCGCGGCGGGCGCGCGTCGCGGCTACGAGGTCGATCGCTTCGCTGGCGTCGATCGCATCCTGCGCGAGGACGTCGGCCTCGTCGGCGCGGCGTGGGCGAAGGCGGAGCCGCAGCGCAAGGACGAGATCCTCGCCAAGGTGCGCGCCGCGGGCGGCACGATCGAGTCCGGTCCGTCGCTCCGCTTCGTCCTCAACTGGGAGACCGACGCGAACGACGTCGACTTCCACATCCACGATGGCCGGCGCGGGCACGCGTACTTCTCGCGCCCGCACCTCGCGAGCGGCGGCGACCTCTACGCCGACGTGACGACGGGCTACGGCCCCGAGTGCTTCACCATCCGTGGACCGAAGGCGAAGCGCGCCGGTCCCTACGTCCTCGAGGCGCACTACTACGCGCGCGGTCCGATGGGCTACGGCATGGGCAAGCTCGAGGTGATCGAGCACGACGGCAACGGCAACCTCACCTTCGACGAACGCCCCTTCATCGTGATGGTCGACTCGGCCTTCGTGGACCTCGGCACGGTCCCATGATCCGGGTCCGGTGATCAGCGGATTTCAGACACTTCCGCGTGGCATCGTCCCTGCAACTGCTTCGAGCGATGGGGCGAGCGAGCTTGGTGGGACTGCTGGCGTTGTTGCTCGCGTGCGAGGCGCCGGTCGCGGCGAGGAAGACGGTCCCCGCGGCCGCGTGCGAAGAAGGGACGTCGTGCCCCGAGCAGCAGGGTCCGCGTCCTGCGGGCGGCGATCGCGAGCTCCCCGTCACGCCCGTCGTCCCCGATCGCGATCCTCCGCCGGTCGAGAAGCCCGACGCCGCGCCGCCCTCCGAGGAGACGCTCGTGGAGGTGGAGGCGACGCCCAAGGTCGGTCCGTCGTGCGCGAAGCTGGAGGAGTGCTGCGCGAACCTCCGCAAGGCCGGGATCACCGGCTCGGCGAACCAGTGCGATTCGGTCGTCGCCGATCGCAACGAGGTCTCGTGCGCGAGCGTCAACGAGGACTACATGACGCCCGACGAGTTCTACGATCCCGTCTGCTTCTGACCCCACGGTCCTTGCGCGATCCTCGAGCTCGATGCGTCGGAAAATGGGTCGGCGATCGACGATCCCGGCTATATACGGCTCCCCCTGCCGAGAAACGTGCGGCTTTGCGCGGCATCGAAGCGGGGATGGCGAGCGCGCTGACCGTGGAAACCCTGAACGACAAGCCGATCGGATCGTACGACGACCTCCTCTCGATCTTCCACGCCGCGATCAAGCCCGCCTCCGAGTTCCGCTGCGGCGCCGAGATGGAGAAGCCGGGCGTGTTCGCCGACGGCCGGCCGGTCCCGTACGACGGCGAGCCGAGCGTGCGCGCGATCCTCGAGGAGCTCACGAAGAAGGGGTGGACGCCGGACGGCGAGTACGCGGGCGGTCCGCTCATCGCCCTCCTCCGCAACGGCGCGAGCGTCACGCTCGAGCCGGGGGCGCAGCTCGAGCTGTCCGGCGCGCCGCTCGTCAACGCGCACCAGATCTGCAGCGAGTTCCGGAGCCACCTCGCCGAGATCGCGCCGTACTCCCAGGCGCACGGCATCACGTGGCTCGGCCTCGGCTTCCATCCCTTCGCGAAGCGCGAGGACTTCGTGATGGTGCCGAAGCCGCGCTACCCGATCATGCGCGACTACCTGCCGACGCGCGGCTCCCTCGCGCTCGACATGATGCTCCGCACGTCCACCGTGCAGGCGAACTACGACTACCTCTCCGAAGCCGACGCGATGACGAAGATGCGCGTCGCGCTCAAGCTCGCGCCGCTGACCGCCGCGATGTTCGCGAATTCCCCGTTTTACGAGGGCGCGCCGTTCGGCGGAAAGAGCTACCGCGCGAAGGTGTGGCTCGACGTCGATCCCGATCGCTCGGGCCTCGTCCCCACGCTCTGGAAGAAGACCGCCACCTTCACCGACTACGTCGAGTGGGCGCTCGACGTGCCGATGTTCATGTTCAAGCGCAACGGCGAGTCGGTCGTGAACACGGGCCAGAGCTTCCGCAGCTTCTGGAAGAGCGGCTTCTCGGGCCACAAGCCGACGCTCGGCGATTGGAAGACGCACCTCAACACGCTGTTCCCCGAGGTCCGCCTCAAGAACACGATCGAGGTCCGCGCCGCCGACGCGCAGGGCGGGAAGATGGCGTGCGCGCTCCCCGCGCTGTGGACCGGCATCCTTTACGATGCGCAGGCGCTCTCCGCCGCGGACGCGATGACGTCCGACTGGACGCACGACGAGATCTCGGCGACGCGGAAGCAGGTCTGGGAGAAGGGGCTTCAGACGAAGCTCCGCGCGACCACGTACCAGTCGCTCGCGGAGAAGCTCATCGAGATCGCCGAGGGCGGCCTCGAGCGCCGCGACTACAAGAGCCCGAGCGGCAACGACGAGCGCGTGCACCTCAAGCGCCTGAAGGAGCTCGTCGCGCGCGGCGAGTGCCCGGCCGATCGCCTCCTCGACGGCATCACGAACGCCCGCGACATCACGGCGGAGATCATCGCCCGCTGCGACCTCGGCGCGGGCTAGTCTGTCTTGTTCGAGAGGGCTCTGCCCTCTCGAGCTCTCCCGCCAGGGGCCTCTGTCTTGTTCGAGAGGGCTCTGCCCTCTCGAGCTCTCCCGCCAGGGGCCTCTCCGCGCGCGGGGGCGCGCGCTCCGCCGCCCCTGGACCCCCGAGAGGGGGGCCGGGAGGGGGCTCGAGAGGAGGCACGCGCTCCGCCGCCCCTGGACCCCCGAGAGGGGGGGCGGGAAGGGGGCCGGGAGGGCCGGGAGGGCCGAGAGGGGGCCCCAGAAGCGGCCGCGCATGCGGTCGCGAAGCGACCCGAGCGCGAAGCGCGAGGGCCGTGTCTGGGGTGGGGGTGTCGGGGGCAACGCCCCCGACGTTGAGTACGCCCCCGACGTTGAGTACGCCCCCGACGTTGAGTACGCCCCCGACGTTGAGCATGAACTCGCGGACGGCGGTGAGGTCTTTTACGCCGGGGGCGTGTTCGACGCCGCTCGCGACGTCGACGCACCATGGCGCGACCTCGGCGATGGCGCGCGCGACGTTGTCGGGGCGGAGGCCGCCGGCGAGGGTGAGGCGGCGCTCGCGCGCGAGGTCGCGGACGAGGCTCCAGTCGAAGGTCGCGCCGGTGCCGCCGAGCGCGCCGTCGACCTTCGCGTCGACGAGGATGTATTCGCCGGGGTACGTGCGCGCGAGCGCGACGTCCGCCGCCGTCGCGACGCGGATCGCCTTGTAGGCGTGCGGGAGCAGCGGCTCGAGCGCGGAGGGCGGCTCGGCGCCGTGGAGCTGGAGGCAGCCGAGGCGCGCGTCAGAGACGAGGGCGCGGAGCGCGTCGGCCGGCATGTCGGCCACGACGCCGACGACGAGCGGCGGCTTCGGGAGCGCGGCGAGCGCGTCGGAGATCGCGCGCGCGCGGGCGACGTCGATGCAGCGCGGCGACGACGGGATGAAGTTGAGGCCGATCGCGCTCGCGCCGAGCTCGGCGCACGCGACGGCGTCGGCGACGCTCGTCACGCCGCAGACCTTGACGTGGGTCATCCCGCGGCCGGTTCGGGGATGCCGAGGAGCTCGCGCACCTTCGCGATCACCTGCGGCGCCTGGATCGGCTTCGTGATGTACGCGTTCGCGCCGAGCGAGAGCGCGCGCTGGCGGTCTTCCTCCGCGCTCTCCGTCGTGATGATCACGATCGGGACGTCCTTGTGCACCGGATCGGTGCGGACGCGCTTCACCAGCTTCAAGCCGTCCATGATCGGCATGTTGATGTCGGTGAGGATGATGTCGAACCGGCCGCCGGCGAGCTTCTTGAGGCCGTCGACGCCGTCGTCCGCCTCCGTGACCTTGAGGCCCTTCACGCGTGAGAGCGCGAAGACCAGGAGCTGTCGCATCATCGGCGAGTCCTCGACGACGAGGCACTGATACTCGGAAGGTGGCGGTGCGGTCTGACCCACGGAGAGAGGAGGCTATCACGCCTCCGCGATCCAGGCGCGGAGCTCGGATCCGAGGACCTTCGGCGCGCGGCGGAGCGCGGCGAGATCGGCGCTCCCGGTCAGGAGCATGACCGCGCGGAGCTCGTGCTCCACCGCCTCGAGGAACGCGAGCGCGCCGGCGCGACCTCCCGCGACGAGGGCCTGCAGCGCCGGCCGCGCGACGCCGGCCGCGGCGGCGCCGAGCGCGATCGCCCGCGCGACGTCGAGGCCGCGCGCGACGCCGCCGGTGGCGATGATGCTCTCGAAGCCGAGCGGCGCGAGGGCGCCGACCGACGCGGCGGTGGGGATCCCCCAGTCCCAGAGCGCTTCGCCGAGGGCGCGGGCGCGATCGTCGCTCGCCGCCTCGGCGCGCTTCGTCTCGACCGCGACCCAGGAGGTGCCGCCCGCGCCGGAGACGTCGACGTGGCGGACCCCCGCGCCGATGAGGCGGCGCCCGACGTGGCTCGAGATCCCGCAGCCCGTCTCTTTCACGACGACAGGGAAGGGGAGCTCGCGCACGAGGGTGGCGATCGTCTCGAGCCCGCCGCGGAAATCGCGATCGCCGCCCGGCTGCACGAGCTCCATCGCGGGGTTGAGATGAACGCAGAGCGCGTCGGCCTCGATGCCGCGGACGAGCGCGATCACCTCGTCGACCGTCATCGCGCGCGCTTGCACGACGCCGATGTTGCCGAGGACGAGCGTGGTCTTCGCCTCGCTGCGGACGCTGTACGAAGGGGCGGTCTCGCCGCGGACGTGCATCGCGCGCTGCGACCCGAGGCCGAAGCCGTAGCCGCGCTCCTCCGCGATGGAGGACAGCTCGCGGTTCACCTTCGCCGCGTCGTCGGTGCCGCCCGTCATCGCGGCGATCACGATCGGCGCGCGGAGCGTCTTGCCGAAGAGCGTCAGCGACGTGTCGATCGCGGCGTGGTCGAGATCCGGCAGCGCGTCGTGGACGAAGCGGACCTGCTCGAGGAGCGTGGTCTTCTCGCGGAAGGCGACCTCGTCGGTGGCGCAGAGCGCGAGGTGGTCCGCTTTTCGGCTGCCGATCGAGCTCATGGTCTACGCTTCAGAGTGCCGCCAAATTGTTCAAAGAAAACTGAAAGGTGCTGAATTTGAACGAGAATATTTCGAGAACGTTGATTGACAGGCGTCGGGGCCAACCCTAAGAAGCTGCGCGTCATGGTCCGCTGTCCACCTTCGACCATTCGCGCCCCGCGCGCGGCCGTTCGCCGAGTGGACCGTGGCACAAGGGGGCGTGAACGTCCATGCCTATACCTGTCGATGACGGCGCGCGAGACACACGGCGAGGACGCACGATGAGCGGGTTCGCGCAGCTCCTCGCCGACGTCCGCACGCGCGTCGACGCCGCGCTCGGCGACTGGCTCGCGCCGCGCGTCGCGTCGGCGGCGAGCATCAGCGCGGAGGTCGGGGCCGCGGCGGAGGCCGCGCGCGATCTCTCGCTCCGCGGCGGCAAGCGCCTCCGCGCCGCGCTCGTCGGCGTCGGCCACCAAGCCTTCGCGGGCGCCGCGCGGGACGACGTCGTGCCCGCGATGATCGCGATCGAGCTGCTCCAGACGTACCTCCTCATCCACGACGACTGGATGGACGACGACGACGTCCGGCGCGGCGGCCCCTCCGTGCACATGCTGCTCCGCAAGCGCTTCGGCTCGAAGGAGCTCGGCGACACGGGCGCCGTCCTCGCCGGCGATCTCGCGTCGGGCTGGGCGCAAGAGGCGCTCCTCTCCTGCGCGCCCGCCATCGCGCCCGAGCGCGTCCTCCGCGCCGCAAAGGCCTACGCCCGCATCAACATCGACGTCGTCACCGGCCAGCTCGCCGAAATGGGGATGGGGGCAGGTGCCGGGGCCCCAGAAGCGGCCGCGCAAGCGGGCGCGAAGCGCCCCGAGTCTTCGAGGGCCGTGTCTGGGGTGGGGGTGTCGGGGGCGAAGCCCCTGACGTTGGAAACCGTGCATGCGCTGAAGACGGCGAGCTACACCGTGACGGGGCCGCTCCTCGTGGGGGCGGCGCTCGGGGGCGCGGACGAGGCGAGCGCGGCCGGGCTCGAGCGCTACGGTCGTCCGCTCGGGATCGCGTTTCAGCTGCGTGACGATCTGCTCGGCACGTTCGGCGATCCGGTCGCGACGGGGAAGCCGGTCTGGAACGACATCCGGCAGGGCAAGCGCACCGCGCTCGTCGCCGAGCTCCTGCGCGACGAGGCCGGCGCGGCGGCGTGGGCGCACCGCGCGGACGTCGAGGGCGTCGTCCGCGCGATGGAGACCACCGGCGCGAAGGCGCGCGTCGAGGCGCGCGTGCGCGAGCTCTGCGACGAAGCGCGGGCCGCGCTCGACGCGCTCGCGCCGACGATCACGGAGCCGGGGCGGCTCGCGCTCGAGGGCGCGGTGCGGGCGCTCGGGGAGCGTGCATCATGAGCACCGCGCACGGCAAGGTCATCCTCTTCGGCGAGCACGCGGTCGTGTACGGCGTGCCGGCGATCGCGGTCGGCATCGATCGCGGCGCGCGCGCGTCGGTCACGCCGGCGACTTCGAGCCACGCCTCGCTCCGCGTCGGGGGATGGAACATCGTCGCGCGCGAAGGCGAGACCGAGACGCCGCTCGATCGCGCGTTCAACGGCGTCCTCGGCGCGACGCGCGCGGCGGGCGTCGCGGTGGGCGCGGTGCACGTCGACGCCGAGGCCGACCTCCCGCCCGGCGGCGGGCTCGGTTGCTCCGCCGCGCTCGGCGTGGCGGTCGCGCGTGCGCTCGATCCCGCCGCCGCGCCGGAGGACATCGCCGCGCGCGCCGACGCGTGGGAGCGCGTGTTCCACGGCAACCCGTCCGGCATCGACGCCGCGGTCTCGGCGATGGGCGGTTGCGTGCTGTTCCAGCGCGGCTCGCTCGAAGGTCAAGCGCGCGCGAGCATCCAGCGTATTCGCGTGCCCGGCGCGGTGCATCTCTGCATCGGCAACAGCGGGCAGGCGTCGAGCACGAAGTCGATGGTCGAAGCGGTCGCGCGCCTTCGCGAGCGCCGTCCCGAGACGACGCAGAAGGCGTTCGACGCGATCCACACGCTCGTGAAGAACGCGGCCCTCGCGCTCGCGGACGGCGATCGCCGCTCGATCGGTCAGCTCCTCGATCTCAACCAGATGCTCCTCTCCGGGCTCTTCGTGTCGACGCCCGAGATCGAGCAGATGTGCGGGGCGGCGCGCGCGGCCGGCGCGCTCGGCGCGAAGCTCACCGGCGGTGGCGGCGGCGGCTGCGTCGTCGCGCTCGTCGACGGGCCCGAGACCGGCGCGGCGGTGCTCGCGGCGTGGAAGAAGGACGGGTTCGACGGCTTCCAGACGACGTTCGGCGCGCCGCGGCGCCCGGCGCCGATCACGCTGGAGACGGCGCCATGACGAAGGCCGTCGCGATCGCGCATCCGAACATCGCGCTCTCGAAGTACTGGGGGAAGAAGCCGGGGGAGGCGAACGTCCCCGCGGTCCCGTCGCTCTCGGTGACGCTCGCGGGCCTCGCGACCACGACGAGCGTGACGTTCGACGACGCGCTCACCGCCGACGCGCTCACGATCAACGGCGCCGCCGCCGACGCCACGCGCGCGACGGAGCTCCTCGATCACGTGCGCGCCGCGGCGAAGATCCGCGCGCACGCGCGCGTCGTCTCGACCAACGATTTCCCGACCGCGAGCGGGCTCGCGTCGAGCGCCTCGGGCTTCGCCGCCCTCGCCGTCGCGGCCGTTCGCGCGGCCGGGCTCGACTGGCCGGCGGAGCGCGTCGCCGATCTCGCGCGCCGCTCCTCCGCGAGCGCGGCGCGCAGCCTCTTCGGCGGCTTCGTCGAGCTGGACGGCGACGTCGTGCGCGCCGTCGCGCCGTCGCGCCACGTCGATCTGCGCGTCCTCGTCTGCGTCACGACCGAAGCGGCGAAGGCGGTCTCGTCGCGCGCCGGCATGAACATCACCGCGGCGAAGAGCCCGTACTACGCGGGCTGGCTCGAGGCCGCGCCGCGCATCCATCGCGCGCTGAAAGAGGCGCTCCTCGCCGGCGATCTCCCGCGCGCCGGCGAGCTCGCGGAGGAGAGCGCGCTCGCGATGCACGCCTCCGCGTTCGCGGCCGGCGTCGTCTACGTCTCGGGCGCGACGCTCGACGCGTACGCGACGGTGAAGGCGCTGCGCGCCGACGGCATCGGCGCGTGGGCGACGATGGACGCGGGCCCGCACCTCAAGTGCCTCGTCGCGGCGCGCGACGCGGCGGCGGCGAAGGAGCGCCTCGCGAAGACGCCGGGGGTGCTCCGCGTGATCGAGGCCGCGCCGGGTGAAGGCGCGCGCGTCGTCGAGACGGAGCCTTCGAAATGAGGGTCTTCGCGCCCGGCAAGCTCGTGCTCACCGGCGCGTACGCCGTCCTCGCCGGCGCGCCCGCGGTCGCGATCGCGGTGAGCCGCGGCGCGTACGCCGACGCGTCACGCGCCGCGCTCGACGCGACGCCGGAGGTGCGCGCCGCGCTCGGCGAGGGCGTGCCCGCGCCGCACGTGGACGCGTCGGACATGTTCGTCGGGTCGCGGAAGCTCGGCCTCGGCGCGAGCGCGGCGATCCTCGTCGCGTCGCTCGCCGCGGTGACGACGCAGGCGACCTCCGACCTCGCCGATCCGCTCTTCCGCGACGACCTCTTCGCCCGCGCGAAGAAGGCGCACGCCGACGCGCAGGGCGGCGGCAGCGGCGTCGACATCGCGACGAGCATCCACGGCGGCGCGATCCAGTACACGATGAATCAGCCGATCCGTCGCGTCGCGATCCCGCGCGGCCTCGAGGTCGGGGTGTTCGCGTGCGCGACGAGCGCGCGTACGAGCGAGCTCCGCGCCGAGGTCGATCGCCTCGCGGCGACGAAGCCCGCGCGGCACGAGGCGCTCATGAGCGCCCTCGTCGCGATCGCGAACGACGGCGCCCGCGCCGCGCGCGACGGCGACGGCCCCGCGTTCGTGGACGCGCTCCGCCGCACCGCGCGCGCGCTCGCCGCGCTCGGCGAAGCGGCGCAGGTCGGCATCGTCCCGGATCGCTTCGACGAGCTCGAGGCGATCGCGGCGGCGGAGGAGGCGAGCTTCTCCGTCTCCGGCGCGGGCGGCGGCGACGTCGCGGTGTACGTCGGCGCGGCCGCGCCTTCCTCGAAGTTTCGCGAGCGCGCGCACGCGCTCGGCCTGTTTTCGCTCCCGCTCTCGCTCGACAACAAAGGAGTCAAGATCGTCCCCTCCATCGCGGTCTCTTCCGACCGCGTGTTGGGTGCATCCGAATCGACATGAAGACCCGCACCTCTTCTCTCCCCGGCTTCTACAAGGTCACCGTCGACGAGCGCCGCAACCTCGTGAGCGAGGCGACCGGCGTGTCCGCGACCGCGATCGCGACCGCGCTCGACGGTGGCGGCCTCAGCGCGGAGACGGCGGACAAGTTCGTCGAGAACGTGCTCGGCACGTACGGCCTTCCGTACGGCGTCACGCTGAACGTGCGCGTGAACGGGCAGGACCACGTCGCGCCGATGGTGGTCGAGGAGCCGAGCGTGGTCGCGGCCGCGTCGAACGCGGCGAAGATGGTGCGCGCTGGCGGCGGCTTCCAGGTGGAGGTCGATCCGCCGGTGATGATCAGCCAGGTGCAGATCATCGAGGTGAAGGACCGCGCCGCGGCGAAGGCGGCGATCCTCGCGGCGAAGGACGAGATCCTCGCGCGCGCGGACGCGGCGGTGAGCGGCCTCGTCGCGCGTGGCGGCGGCGCGCGCGGCCTCGAGGTGCGCGAGCTCGGCCAGCCCGAGGACGAGATGATCGTCGTGCACATCCTCGTCGACTGCCGCGACGCGATGGGCGCGAACCTGATCAACACGGTCGCCGAGGCGATCGCGGACCGTCTCGCCGCCCTCGCGAACGGCAAGGTCGGCCTCCGTATTCTCTCGAACCTCTGCGACAAGCGCTGCGTGCGCGTCCGCTGCCGCGTCCCGGCGAAGATGCTCGCGACCGACGACATGGACGGCGACGCGGTCATCGACGGCATCGTGAACGCCTCCCGCTTCGCGGAGCTCGATCCCTACCGCGCGGCGACGCACAACAAGGGCATCATGAACGGCATCGACTCGGTGGTGATCGCGACGGGCAACGACTGGCGCGCGGTCGAAGCCGGCGCGCACGCCTACGCGGCGCGGAGCGGGCAGTACTCACCGCTCTCGATCTGGCGTCGCGACGGCGACGCGCTGGTCGGCTTCCTCGAGCTCCCGCTCGCGCTGGGCACGGTCGGCGGCACGCTCCGCGTTCACCCGAGCGCACGTCTCTCGCTCGACATGATGGGTGTGACCGAAGCGGCGGATCTCTCCGCGGTCGCGGCGTCGGTGGGCCTCGCGTCGAACCTCGCCGCGGTCCGCGCGCTCGCGACGGACGGGATCCAGCGGGGCCACATGGCTCTCCATGCCCGCTCGGTGGCCCTCGCGGCCGGCGCGTCGGGCGCGGACGTCGAGAGGGTCGCCGCCCTCATCGTCGAGGCACGCGACATCACGATCGAAGCGGCACGACGCGCGCTCGGGGCAAAGGCCCCGTTCTTCCCCCACTCGGGCTCGGGCCCTGTCTCCGGCCTATCCAGCTCCACGCGCGACACTACGCGCGTGGAGGGCGAGACGGCTGTAGGAGAGTAGGGCTCACACCGCCGGCTTCTCGATCTCCGGCGGTTTCATCGCGCCGATAGGTCCGGCGCTTCTCGTCGCCGGCATGTCCCGGCGCTTCTCGTCGCCGGTATGTCCCGGCGCTTCTCGTCGCCGGTGCAAGGCCGGCTTCATCGCGCCGGTATGTCCCGGCGGTCACGCGACCGGCGTAAGCCGGCGGTGGCTTGGTCAGCCGTTGACGGGGACCTCGTCCTCGACCTGGAGGTGGGGGTCGATCGCGTCCTTGCCGCTCGGGACCGGGGGGTTGAACTCACGGTCCAGCTCCGGCGCGTCGAGGCCCGGCGTGATCTGGGCGGGGTCCGGCGGCGCCTCGTCCGAGATGTCGGCGCTGAACGGCGTCTGCGGGGCGCCGCGCGACTGAGTGACCGGAGCCGGAGCGGGCTGCGGGTCCTCGATGCCCGTCGCACATCCCGTCGCACCAACCGCCATGAGACCCACCACTGCAGCGAAGAGGAAACGATTCATTGCCAGCCTCCACACACCTTCGAGCTACCTACACTTGTCGACAACGCGTCCGTCTTCAGCGTCGTCCGAGGCCAGTCGCTCTGGCCACTTTTTTACAGAACCACGAGCATGGCGACGATCACAAGCGTCTCAAGAGCTCGCTCGAAAATAGGTGTGAGATCACCATGCGTTTGCATCCCGTTCCCGTGATCGAACCAAGATCCGGAGCGCGTGTGTGCTCTCAAGAGTTCCGCGCCCTTCGATAAGCGGATCATGAACTCCCCGGATCAACGGCGAACCACGCGAGATCGGAGAGCATTTCCACTCTCGAGCTCGTTCGCACCCCCGCGACGACACACCTCGCACGCCTCCCGCACGCGTCCGCTCGCATCCGCATGCGTCAGAGCGCGGTTTTTTCCGCGTCATAGCGCGCTTTTCCCAGCGCGCGTGCTCCGCGCCGCGCGTGCTCCGCGCCTGCAGCGCCGTGCTTGTTTGTGACAAATGCACAACTCAGGTTGTGTAAATGCACAATCTGGGTTGTGTAAATGCACAATCTGGGTTGTGTAAATGCACAATCTGGGTTGTGCAAAAAGCACAACTCGGGTTGTGGAGATGGGAGCGCGCGAGCGGGGGATGCGCAGCTCGGGTTGGGGCCGAGTCGAGTCGTGGGAGCGTGCGGTTCAGTTGTGGGATGAGGAGGTGGCGGTCGAGGTTGCGCCTTGCGTCTTGAGTGCGCTGGCGACGATGGCGATGAGGGCCTCCGAGAGGGTGTCGCGGAGGGAGTCGGCGGTGGGGGTGTGGTTCTTCGTGTCTTGGTCGAGGCAGGCTTCGACCCAGGCGATGCTGGCGCTCTCCACGAGGCCGATCCAGCCGCGGAGCGCGATGTCGAGCAGCGTTCCCTTCGTGTCGGCGACGTTCGGGAAGAGCTCGCCGAGGCCGCTGCGAAGGAGGTTCAGGAGCGCGTCGCGTGTCTCGTCGATGATCTCCGTGATCTCGCGGTCGGCGCCGATGCCGCTCCGCATGAGGGTCGCGAACGCGACGCCGTGCACGCGGACGTACTCGAGGTAGCGGTCGATCGCGGCGCGGAGCTGCTCGAACGGGGTCCCCTCCGCCGGCGCCTCGATCTGGTTAACCACCCGCGTCGCGCCCTCGCGGACGCAGGCGATGTAGAATGCACGCTTCGTCGGGAAGTAGTGATAGACGAGGCCCTTCGAGATGCCGGCCGCCTGGGCGATCGCGTCGATCGAGACCTCGTCGTAGGGACGGGAGCCGAACTCGGCGAGGCCCAGCTCTACGAGCTGCGATCGTCGTTCGTCGACGTCGAGCCGCACCCGCGTCTTCGTCTTGCGCCCCGAGGTCGTCATTCGCTTCGAGCATACGCGAGTCGCAATTGACTCAGGTTCAATAGGCGCTATGTTCTATTGAACAGGAGTCAACAAGCCATGGCAGCCGCGACAAGCCCGGGTTTTACGACGAAACGAGGCCTCAAGGTGCGCGCGCCGAAGCTCGCGTTCGAGGGGACGTCGAAGCGCTGGATGGCGAACAGCCGCGCCGCCACCCACATCGCGAACGGGGTGAACCTGCTCTTTCCCGCCGGCGAGCGCTTCTTCATCCGGAGCGTGCGGCACTACCTCGATCGCATCACGCCCGAGCTCGCGGCCGAGGTGCGCGGCTTCTTCGGGCAGGAGGGGCGCCACGCGTACGCGCACGAGCGCTTCTTCGACACGCTCCGCGCGCAGGGCTACGACATCGACTCGATCCTCCGCCGCTACGAGCGCGTCGCGTACGACGGCATCGAGAAGGTCTCGCCGGCGGTGCTCTGCCTCTCCGTGACCGTCGCCCTCGAGCACTTCACCGCCATCCTCGCGGAAGACGCGCTCTCGACCGACGAGCTGGGGCACGCCGACACCGAGGTGCGGCGGCTGATGGAGTGGCACGCGGTCGAGGAGCTCGAACACAAGGCCGTCGCATTCGACGTCCTCAAGCAGGTCGCGCCGGGCTACGGCATTCGCGTCGCGGGGATGGTGTTCGCGACGATCGTGCTGAGCGGCTTCTGGCTCTTCGCGACGCGCGAGCTCCTCGCGCAAGACGGCTCGTCGCTGCGTGAGGCCGCGCGCGAGCTCGAGGAGCTCCGCAAGGAGGCCGAGCGCCTCGCGAAGGAGAGCGGCCGGCAGACGGCGCTCGCCCAGCCGATCGCGACAGGCGTGTTCCTCCGCGGTATTCGCGAGTACCTCCGGCCGGGCTTCCACCCGAACGATCGCGATCACCGCGCGCTCATCGCCTCGACGCTCGAACGCCTCAATCGCGAAGGCGTCGTCTGAGGTCACGGTTCGTTCAACGTCGGGGCTTCGCCCCGACACCCCACCCAGACGCGGTTCAACGTCGGGGCTTCGCCCCGACACCCCACCCCAGACACCTTCAACGTCGGGGCTTCGCCCCGCCACCCCACCCCAGACACGGCCCTCGCGCTTCGCGCTCGGGGCGCTTCGCGCCCGCTTGCGCGGCCGCTTCTGGGGCCCCGGGCGGGACCCCCGCGTCGATGCGGCGTCGAGCGGCGACGCGAGGTGCAAGGTGCAAGGTGCAAGGGGCAAGGGGCGATGACGGCGGGGACGTGTATGCGCGTATGATCGTGGGATGTCGGTCGAGTACTTCGTCGCGTTGCGGTCGGTGTTGCCGGCGCGGGATGGTGGTTGGAGCTTCGATGTCGGGGCTGTCTCGATTCATGTCCTCGATGACGAGGAGCTGCTCGGGGTCCTCGCGGACGAGGTCGCCGGTGTCTCCGCCGGGCTCGTCTTCAGCGGGCGCTCCGCGGCTGCCGACATGACGCTCGGGCTCGCTCGCGTCGTGGCTCGTCTGCTCGGCGGCGCGGTCTTCTACGAAGACGGGCCCGAGCTGGTCGAGACGTTCGAGGCGCCATCGAGCCCTCCCGACGCCGCGACCGTGGAGCAGGCCATGCGGACCTGGCTCGCCGAGGACGAAGCGCGACGCGCCACCGACCACGCTGCCGCGAAGGCCGCGTGGGTCGAACGCATGAAGAAGGGCAATCCGGACGACGTCTTCTGACCGAGAGACCGAGAGACCGAGCGACCGAGCACGAGACCGAGCACGAGACCGAGCATGAGCGTCAGGCGTCGCGGGCGAGGCGGTCGGCGCGCTTGAGGATCGTCGGGAGGCGATGCGGGCCGTGCATCCGCGTGACGTGCGCGGTCGCGGTCTGGAGGTCCATCCCCGCCGCCGTGACGAACAGCGGGCGCGCGCTGCCGCCGCGCACGACCGCGGCGGCGCGATCGTTGTCCCGGAACGGCGTCTTCGCGACGCCGACGATCGGGACCGCGCCGCCGAGCGCGTCGTGAAGGCGCGCGCCGAGGCCGGGGCGCGCGCCGCCGAGCCAGACGTAGCCGTCGATCACGACGACGCTCGCGTCCGAGGAGGCGGCCGCGAGCGCCGCGAGCGCGGCGAGGATCCCCGGCAGCTCGCGGCGGTAGAACTCGCCCGGCGCGTAGGGCGCGGGCGCGTGGGGGGAGCGGACGACCCGCTCGATCGCGGGCGTCGCGTCGGTCCAGTCGCGGACGCCGACGATGGCCGTGACGGCCTCGTGGTCCCGGTAATCGGCGTCGACGCAGGCGATGAGCTTCATTCGGGCGCGTCCTCGCCGTTAAGCGTCGCAGGGCTACATGAATCGGAAAAGACTGCTCATCGTCGACGACGAGAAGCTCGTCCATGACGTCATCGGGCGCGCGCTCCGCCGCCGGATCGACATCGTCCACGAGCTGAGCGCGGAGGAGGCGCTCGAGCACCTCGCGATCGAGCTCGAAGGCGGCGCCTTCGACGTCGTCCTCCTCGACGTGTGCATGCCCGGCGTGCCCGACGGCATCGACTTCTTCCGCTACATCCAGCGCATCGACGCCGGACGGCGACCGCCCGTGATCTTCATGACGGGCGACGATCGCATCGCGTCGACGCTCGGCGGGACGATGAAGACGCGCTGCCTCGCGAAGCCGTTCTCCATCGGTGAGCTCCGGGAGGCGCTCGGCGCGTTCCTCACGCCGGTCAGCGACGTGCCATGCGCGTCGTAGCGCCGACGTTGCCGCGCCACCCGTCGACCGAGATCCGCCGCGTCGCCGACCGAGGCTCGGAGCCGCTCGTCGACGGTCGCTATCGCGTCCTCGACCGCATCGCGCAGGGCGGGATGGGCGTCGTGTACCGCGCCGAAGACGTGATGCTCCAGCGCCTCGCCGCGCTCAAGGTCATCGATCCGCGCTTCGCGCAGTCGACCTCGCTCGTGCAGCAGTTCCACCGCGAAGCCCGCGCCCTCGCGCGTCTCCGTCACGACAACGTGGTCCAGATCTACGCGTTCGGCGCGAGCGGCCGCTCGTACTTCTTCGCGATGGAGTACGTCGAAGGCGAGAACCTCGACGCCGTCATCGAGCGGTGCCGGAGCGAGGACACCTGGCTCCCGCTCGACCACGTGCTCGCGATCCTGCGCAAGGTCGCGGGCGGGCTCGGGGCCGCGCACGAACGGCACGTCACCCACCGCGACGTGAAGCCCGCGAACATCGTGATCGAGCGCGAGACGGGGCGGCCCGTGCTCGTCGACTTCGGCATCGCGCGACGGGCCGGCGACACGCACGCCGGCGAGGTCGCCGGCACGCCCGCGTACATGGCGCCGGAGCAGATCCGCAACGACGTGGACCTCATCGGACCCCGCTCCGACGTGTACGCGCTCGCGTGCACAGCCTACGAGATGATCGCGCGCCGTCCGCCGTTCGACGGCGAGCATCCGCAGTCGATGATCTTCGCGCACCTCGATCGGCCGCCGCCGCCGCTCTCCGGCTTTCGTCCGTCCTGTGCCGGGCTCGACGCCGTGTTCGCGCGCGCGCTCGCGAAGCACCCCGCCGATCGCCACGCGAGCTGCACCGCCTTCGTCGGCGACCTCGAGGCCGCGGCGGCGTGGACGCCTCCCGTCGCGAAGGAGCCCCGCGCCGCCGCCGACGTGATCGTCCTCGCCTCCGACGAAGGGATCCGCCGCATCGTCGTCCGCGAGGCCGCGCGCTCGCTGAAGGACGCCGGTCGCGCGACCGACGTCGCCTGCGTGTCGGCGACGGACGAGCTCCTCGCGGCGCTCGCGGCGCGCGCGCCGGCGGCGGTGGTGCTCGATGACGCGGGGGCGACGGTGACGATCGCGCGCCGTCTCCGCGCGCTCGCGCCCGGTACCGGCATCGTCGTCCTCACGCGCGACATGCTCGCGGAGCGCGCGGTGTGGTCGGAGCTCGACGCGCGCCGCGTCGCGAAGCCGCTCAGCTCCCGCGCGCTCGCCGCCACCCTCGACGCGATCCTCGCGCGCCGATGACGTGCTACGACGCGGCGATGCGCTGGTCGCTCGCCGTCGCCCTGCTCGCGTGCACGCCGGCGCCGACCACGCCGCGAGAGATCGCGGTCGCGAACGAGCGGAAATCGACAAACAAGATAAATGCGCCTAACATGCCAAGCGAGTCCGACGACGAAGGCACGCCGTACGAAGGCGGCGAGGTCGTGGAGCGCGGCGACACGAAGGTCCTCGACGCGCGCGCGCTCTTCCGCGATCGCGACGGCGGCATGCGCGTCCGCGAGCTCCATCCTCGCGAGACGCACGGGACCGAGCAGCGTCCGATCCGCCTCACGCTCGGCGATCGCGTGATCTACGGCGCGTGGGACGTGCGATGGGGCGGCGTGCGCGAAGGCCTCGTCCGCCTCGAGGCGCGGCGCCGCGGCGAGCTCGTCTCCGAGTGGGGGACGTCGACCGACGAGCGCGTCGCCGGTGTGGACGTCGAGACGAAGAACAAGCTGTTCACGTTCCAGGTCCGTCTCGTCGCGACGACCGGGCGCCTCGATCGCGGCGACGGCGCGATCGAGATCACCGGACGCGAGAGCGACCTCGCGCGACCGGCCGCGTACGGCCGCGCGATCGGGCTCGGCGTCTACGCGTTCCCGGACGGCCTCCGCGTCCACTTCGATCGCGGCGACGGATGCGACTTCGATCCTTCCGCGCCGTGTCCGTTCGGCGGCACCTGGAGCGCGACGGCGGCGCTCGGCGAGCAGGAGGCCCGCGTCGTGCTGAGCGCGAAGCTCACGAAGCTCCTCGGTCGCACGATCGAGCTCTCCCGCGGCGGCGCCTTCGTCGTGCGGAGGTAGCTCGACGGAGCTCGGCTCAGGGCGGCGTCGTCGACGTGCCCGGGATCGCCGACGCCGAGAAGCGGTACAGCGCGTGCGTCGTGATCGCCGACTTGATCGTCCGCTTGTAGACCGGCGGATCGTAGTTGTAGCCCTCGTCCGCGATCCCATCGATCCACGCGTTCACCGCCGCGGTCGGGTCCGCGTCCGGATCCGCGAGACGCGCGGCGCGGTAGCGATCGGTCGCCGCCTTGTAGTTCGCCCAGTCGGCGCGGACCGCGAGCTTGTACGCGACGAAGAGGATGCCGTCCTCGAGGCTGCGGAAGACGATGTAGTCGTTGCCGACGTCCCACGCGGGCTGGCACGTCAGCGTGTACTTCCCGCGTCCCCCCGCGGAGCCGGCGGACACGAACTTGTAGCCGAACGAGTTGTTCGCGTAGAGCGCGGTCCGCGTGTAGCCGAAGCCGCCCTCGATCGCGGCCATCGCGAGGATCGCGGAGGCGGGGACGCCGTACGTGCGCTCCGCCTTCAGCGCCGAGAGCCCCGCCTTCTTGAGGAACGCCTCCTTCTCCGCCGGCGTGGGGTGGCCGGGCTGGGGCGCGTAGCAGTCCCAGCTCGTGGCCGCCGACGTCGTCTCGCCCATGTCTTCCACGTCTTCGTCGATCGGCGCGCACGCCGCGCACGTGAAAGCGAACAGCAGGAAACCAACACCGCGCAGATGTTTCATCCCAACCTCCCGCCGTGTGCGAGAGCGAGGGACATGCCGACCGCCGTCAGCGGAAAGAGTCGGCGTTCGAAGCTCGCGCGGACGATCCTTCGCGTCTCATCTCTGCCAGCGTCCCGCACTGCTGACTCGAGACCTCTCCAACCGAGGCGAAAAGGACGCAACTCACGCCGCGCGGCGCTCGGCGACGAGCTCGAGGATCGCGTCGGCGGCGGCGAGCGGGCCGTCGACCTTCGCGTACGAGTCGCGGACGCGGCGGGCGCCGTCGCGGAAGCGCGCGTCGCCGAGGATCCTCTTCGCGAGGTCCGCGATCGCCGGCGACGTCGCGTCGCGCATCGCGATGCGCGCCCCCGCGCCGTGCCGCTCGACGAGCTGTCCGTTGAAGTCCTGCTCCGGCTGGAGCGGGATCGTGATGAGCGGCGTGCCGGCGGCCATCGCGCACTGCACGCTGCCTTGCCCGCCGGCGGTGACGGCGAGGTCGACCTTTGGCATCACGAGGTGGCTCGGCAGGACCTGCTCGACGAGGACGTCGTCGCCCGCGAGATCGCCGACGTCGTGCACCGTCCCCGCGACGAGCAGGCGCGCGCCGGAGGAGCGAAGCGCGGAGACGACGCCGCGCACCTCCTCGGTGAGGCTCGAGGTGATCGCGACGTAGGCGACGGGCCCGCCGCCGTCGAGGAAACGTGTCACCCGCTCCGGCACCGGTCGATCGATCTGCGCGAAGATCGGCCCCGCGTAGCGAAGGCGCGTCGACGCGCGGTAGCCGGCGCCCGCCGGCCGCCAGCGGTCCATCACCTCGGCCGGGACGCCGAGCACGTCCGGCGTGTCCGGCACGAGCGTGAGATCGGAGAGGAGGAGCGCGGCGAAGCTCGGCACATCCTCGACGCCGAGCTCCTTCGCGACGCGGTTGAAGCCCGCGCAGTAGAACTTCAGCTTGTTCATCCCGACGTTGTTGAACGCGCGGAGCAGGAAGGTGGGGAGGAAGCGAATGCCCGGGACCATCTGGGTGAGGAACGGCTCGATCATCTTGCGCTCCCACACCGGCGGGACGAACGAGCCCGCGTGCTCCGTGACGAGCGGGATCTCCGCGAGCCGCGTCGAGAGCAGCGTCGTCAGCGTGAAGCCGGTCACCGCGACGCCGACGTCGTTCTCGCGGAAGAAGCGCGCCTCGGCCTCGGCGTAGGCGCGGATCTCGGCGTCGGTCCACATGCTCTGGTTGGGCGGCCCCATCCCCGCGCCCATGCGGACGAGCTCCTTGCAGCGCTCGTTCGTGAGCCGCGTCCCCACCACCGTGTAGCGAACGCCCTCGGCCTTCAGGAGCTCCTCGTGCGTCCCGCCGTGCGTCGCGACGCACACGTCCGCGCCGCGGGCGAGGAGCGCGCGCCGGATCGCGAGCATGCGCGTCGTCTCGGAGAGGTAGGCGCAGTGGGGGAGGAGACAGATTTTCTGGCGGGCCATGACAATACGTAATATATTACATAAATCGAACGCCCCGCAACGCCCGCCGACGTCCTCACGCCGGAGGAAGCAGAGACGCTCGGCCCCGAGCGCGCCGAGATCGTCCGTACCTTCCGGCGCTTGCACCACATCGGGCAGCAGCTCCGCTTCCTCGCCGACACGCTCTACCGCGCCGACGGCATCACCGCGCAGCAGGCGATGCTCCTCAGCACCGTCGATCTCCTCGGCGCGCCGACGCTCGGCGAGGCGGCGGCGACGATGGCGACGAGCCACCAGAACGTGAAGCAGCTCGTGACGTCGCTCGAGGGCAAGGGGTTCCTCACCATCGCGCAGGACGCCGCCGACGCGCGCGTTCGCCGGCTGAAGACGACGGCGAAGAGCCGCCGCTACTGGGCCGCGCGCGACGGCGCGGACATCGACGTCGTCGTGACGTGGTTCGATCGCCTGAGCGCGCGCGAGATCGGCGACCTCTCGCGCCTCCTCGCGAAGCTGCACCCCGGCATCGTCCAGGCCGCGAAGCGCCAGCGATCGCCGTAGAGCGAGGTCGCCGCGAAGCGTCAGCGATCGCCGTAGAGCGAGAGGTAGCGATCGAGCATTCGCTCCTCGGCGAAGCGGCGGAGGGCGAACGCGCGGGCGGCCTCGCCGAGCCTGCGTCGCCGCGACTCGTCGTCCGCGAGCTCCTGGACCGCGCCGCGCAGCGCCGCCGCGTCGCCGCTCGGGACGAGGAGGCCGGTGTCGCTCGGCACGACGTCGGGAATGCCGCCGACCGCGGTCGCGACGATCGGGAGCTCCGTCGCCATCGCCTCCGCGATCACGAGCGGGAGCCCTTCGTTCTTCGACGAGAGCGCGAACACGTCGAACGACGCGAGCAGCCGCGGGACGTCGGGGCGCGCGCCGGTGAGGGTGACGAACGGGCGCGCGGCGGGGTCGATCGCGGCCTCGATCGCGCCGCGCGTGCCGCCCTCGCCGACGATGACGAGACGGAACCGATCGGAGACGACCGGCGCGAGGGAGCGAACGAGGTGCGGGTAGTCCTTCTCCTCGACGAGGCGCCCCACCGTGCCGACGACGAACGCGTCGGGTGGGATGCCGAGCTCGGCGCGGATCGCCGCGCGCGCCTCCGCGTCGGGGCGGAACTTGCCGAGCGGGATCCCGTTCTCGATGACGGTGAGCCGCCCGCGCGGCGGACGCTCTTCGCGCGCCGCGATGTCCGCGGTGTCCTGCGCCACCGCGACGAAGTGGTGGGCGCACCGCGCGCCGACGCGGGCGAGGCGGAGCGCGTTCTTCGTGTACGGGATGTGCCCGTGCCGCGTGTGGACGATGCGCGGCACGCGGGCGAGGCGCGCGGCGGGCGCGGCGTAGGAGAGCGGCGCCGCGTTGTGCGTGTGCACGACGTCGGGGCGGAGCCGGCGGAAGAGGCGGAAGAGGCGCGCGTAGAGGGTGGGATCGAAGCCGTCGCGGCGGACGACGTCGTGGATCGGGAGCGGCGCGACCTCGGAGCGGAGCGCGCCGCCGCCGGTCAGGGTGACGACGTGGACGTCGTGGCCGCGCTCGCGGAGCGCCTGGCACATCCGGACGAGCAGGCGCTCCTGCCCGCCGATGTCGAGCGAGAGCACCACCTCCGCGATTCGCATCTCGCTACGGCGCCGCCCTTACCACGAGATGCCGCGGTAGTTCTTCTCGCTCGTCTGAGGCCCGAAGGCGCGCACGAGGTCGATGAGGATCTGCTCGTCGGCGAGCTGATCGCGGATGGTGCGGAACTCGGCCGAGCCGTTGCCGATGACGACCGTCTCCGAGCTCTTGAGGACGTCCGCGACGGTGGGCTTCATCATCGTCCAGATGTGCGGGATCTCCTTCTCGATGTACTCCTTGTTCGCGCCCATGACGCGGCTCTCGGAGATGTCGCGGTCGTAGATCGAGAGCTGGATCCCCTTGCCGATCAGGTACTCGACGAGGGTGACCATCGGCGACTCGCGGAGGTCGTCGGTGCCCGCCTTGAAGGTCATGCCGAGGACGCCGACCTTCTTGTGGCCCGTCGCCATGACCATCTTGAAGGCGCGCTGCACCTGCTGGTTGTTGCTCTCGAGCGTGGCGCGGAGGATCGGGACGTCGATGTCGGCCTGCTTCGCGCGGTAGACCATCGCGCGGAGGTCCTTCGGGAGGCAGGAGCCGCCGAACGCGAAGCCCGGCTTCATGTACGCGGGCGAGATGTTCAGCTTCCGGTCCTCGCAGACGATGCGCATGACCTCGTGGCTGTCGACGCCGACCGCCTTGCAGATGTTTCCGATCTCGTTCGCGAACCCGACCTTGAGGCCGTGGAAGCAGTTGCAGACGTACTTCACCATCTCCGCGACGCGGAGGGCGGTCACGAAGACCGGCGCCTCGATGCTCTGGTAGAGCCCCTTCACGACCTCGACCGAGGCGGGATCATCGCCGCCGATGAGCGTGAACGGCGGATCGTAGAAGTCCTTCACGCTGCTGCCTTCGCGGAGGAACTCGGGGTTCGAGCACACCGCGAAGCCCTCGCCGTGCTTCTTCCCCGACGCCTTCTCGAGGGTCGGGATGACGAGGTCGTAGTTGGTGCCGGGGAGCACGGTCGAGCGGATGACGACGACGTGCGGCGTCGACTTCTTCGCGATCGCTTCGCCGATCTCCTCGCACACGCGCTCGACGTACTTCAGCTCGAGGCTCGCGTTGTCGCGGCTCGGAGTGCCGACGCAGACGAGGCTCACCTCGGTCTCCATCACCGCATCGCGGGAGCTCGTCGTCGCGCTGAGGCGGCCGGCGGCGCGCGTCTCGGCGACCATCTCGGTGATGCCCGCCTCGAGGATGGTCGGCTTGCCCGAGTTGACGAGGTCGACCTTGCTCTGGCTCACGTCGACGCCGATGACGCGATGGCCCTCCTTCGCGAAGCAGGCGGCAGACACGCATCCGACGTAACCGAGACCGAAGACGCTGATGG
Source organism: Labilithrix sp. (assembly GCA_019637155.1). Classification (NCBI taxonomy): domain Bacteria; kingdom Pseudomonadati; phylum Myxococcota; order Polyangiales; family Labilitrichaceae; genus Labilithrix; species Labilithrix sp. The sequence continues at coordinate 104,626 of JAHBWE010000018.1, forward strand.
CGGACATGAAGCTCCCTTCTTACGCAAACGCGGCCTGGCGACAAACCTCTGCGAACTGCGCGGCGACGCCGTCCCAGCCGAAGCGCGAACGGACGTACTCCGCCGCGCGCTCGCCCATCGCCCCCGCGGCGGAGGGATCGGCGAACACCTGATGGCACGCGGACGCGATGGTGGCGGGCTCGTCGGCGCGGAGGAAGTGCTCCTCGTGCTCGAGCGGCAGGCCCTCGGCGCCGACGGTGGTCGAGACGACGGGGATCCCCATCGCCATCGCCTCGTAGATCTTGAGCCGCGTGCCGCCGCCGATGCGGAGCGGCACGACGAGCGCGGCCGCGCGCGCGAGGTAGGGGCGCACGTCGTCCACCGTGCCGGTGACCTCGACGCCGGCGTGTTGCACGGCGAGGTTCTTCACCCGCGGGCTCGGTTTGCGGCCGACGATGGTGAGCTTCGCCTTCGGCTCCTTCTTCCGCACGAGCGGGAAGACCTCCTCGACGAACCACGCTACGCCGTCCTCGTTGGGGAGCCAATCCATGCTTCCGAGGAACACGAGCTCGTGGGTGTTCCGCGTGGTCTCGGGTTGGGGGCGGAAGAAGTCGATGTCGACGCCGGTGGGCTGCGCCGTCACGCGCGTGACCTGGTACTGCCGGCGCATCAGCTCCGCGTCCTGCTCGGAGACGGCGATGACGTGATCGAACCGCCGGCACGCCTCGCGCTCGAAGCGCAGCATGCGGCGGAACTGGCTCTGCATGTACGCGCGCTTCACGGGGTGCTTCGCGACCTCGGCGTGGCGCCGCCAGATCTCGGCCTCGACGTTGTGCTGGAACAGCACCGCGGGCGTCTTGCCGAGGTCCTTCGGCACGTTGACGGCGGGCGCGAGGAAGTCGCAGAGCACCACGTCGACCTTCGGCGCGAGCCGCCGGATCTCGTCTTCGAAGCGCGGCGAGCGGTACTTGCCGACGGCGTAGGGGAGGCGCGAGACCGCGTTCTTCGCGAGGTCGGCGTAGAAGGCGAGGGTGCCGCGTTCGGGCGGCGAGAACGGCACCGTGATGACGTCGTGCGCGTACTCCTTCGCGAGCTCGCGCGCGTTCGGCGCCGCGCCGCCGTCGTCGAGCGCGAGGTACGTGACCTGATGCGACCGCGCGAGCGCGCGCAGCGTCTGGTACGTGCGGATGCGGCCGCCCTTGTCCACGGGATGGAGCAGCTCCGTCTTCAGCCAGAGGATGTGCATGCGCCCGCCCGAGCGCCGATTGATACCAGACTCCCCGCCGTACGAGCCACGCCCGTAGTTCGATTGTCACGTATTACTGCAATGTTGCGAACCGCGGCGACCGATGGAAACGAAAGAGCCCTCGCGTCGTTGAACGCGAGGGCCCTTGTTTTTCCGGAGTGCGAAGGGGGGGACTTGAACCCCCACGGTGTTACCCGCTAGCACCTCAAGCTAGTGCGTCTGCCAATTCCGCCACCTTCGCTTGGTGGGAGGCGCAACCTAGCCAAACCTCTTTGGGGTCGTCAAGGCTTCTTGGTGAGCGTGCCCAGGACGGACAGGACCTCGCCGAGCTCGAAGGGCTTCCGGACGAGCTTCATCGACTCCGCTTCGATCGCGTCTGGTAGGCGATCCGCGCTGCCGGTGATGAGGACGAGCTCGATGCCCGGGGAGCTCGCGCGGAGCTGGACGAGCGCGCCGGCCGGGTCGGTCGCGATCGGCGAGAGGTCGACCAGCGCCGCGTGGAACGGCGCCTCCTCGAGCGCGGTCGTGAGCTCCGCCCGCGTCTTCGCGACGACCACGTCGGCGCCGCGGCCCTCGAGCGCCGTCTCGAGCAGCTGCGTCACCGCCACGTCGTCCTCGAGCAAGAGCACCCGCATCCCCGCGAGGCCGCGCGCGCGCGACTGCGACGTCGGCGGGCGCGGCACCACGTCGGCGCGCGGCCACGTCACGCGGAACTGCGCGCCGGCGCCCGCCTTCGCAGGGAGCAGGCACACGTCGCCGCCCCAGACGCGCGCGAGCGCGCGGGAGTGACGGAGGCCCACGCCCGTGCCGCCGGGACGGAGAGAGGCGCCGTCGAAGATCTCGTCGCGCTTCGACTCCGGGACGCCGTTGCCGCGATCGGTCACCGTCATCACGCAGCGATCGCCGTCGAGCGCGACGTCGAGGTCGACCGCCGTGTCGCGCGGCGCGTAAGCGAGCGCGTTGAGCACGAGGTTCGTCAGGATCTGCGAGACGTCGATCGCGCCGGCGAGCTTCGTCGCGACGTCGCCGCCCGTGACCTGGATGACCGCGCCCGCGTGGGAGGCCTCGACGCGGAGGGCCTGCGCGACCTCGCGCGCGATCTCGCCGGCCGCGCGCTGCTCGTCGATGCGCGCGGCGCCGATCGCGTGGCGCGCGAGGTCACGCGCGATACGGGCGCGCTGCTCGATGACGGTGAGCGCGTACGCGATCGTCTCCGGCGTCGCGTCGGGCGCGCGCGTCTCGCCGACCCAGCCGAGCAGCACCGTGAGCGCGTTCGAGACGTCGTGGAGGACGCCCGCGAGGTCGCGATGCGGATCGCGGCTCCCCTCCGGTTTCTCGTCGTCGCCCCGGTCCGTCACGACGGCCCAAGCTAGTCCAACTCGGGGGTCGCGTCACTCGCGCCGAAGCGACGGGGGAGGCGCCGCGGCGCGGATCGTCGCGACCAGATCGACGACCGCGATCGGCTTCGCGACGTGGACCGCGAAGCCCGCTTCGAGCGCGCGCCGCGCGTCGTCGAGCGAGGAGCTCGCGGAGAGGGCGACCGCGGTGACCGGGCGCGCGCGCTCGCCGAGACGACGCATCAAATCGAAGCCGTCGAGGCCCGGCATCTGGAGATCGCTCACCACGACGTGAGGGTCGCTCCGCGCGAGCACGTCGAGCGCGCTCTCCGCGCCGCTCGCTTCGTCCACCTCCGCCCCCGCCGCACGGAGCGCGTGCGCGACGAGCTCCAGCGTCTCCGGTTCGTCGTCGACGACGAGGATGCGCAACCCGCGCAGCTCGTCGCCGTGAAGCTCTGCGATCGACACTCGCCCCGACGCTAGTCGAGTCATTTCCTGGAATCTTCAGCGCAGCGCGTCATTGGCCTTGCGCTTGCTGTAGTCTGAGGTATGACATGTGCGTCATGTTCAAGCCGCTTCTTTTCAGCGCCCTCGCCGCCTTCGCCGTCGCCTGCTCCGTCGAGAGCGCGGACGACGCCGCCGCCGGCGCCGAGGCCGAGGTCAACAGCGCCGCGACCTACACGCTGACGAAGGACTTCGACGAGACCCTCAGCGGCACCGCGAAATCGGGCAGCCCGATCGAGATCCGCTACGCCCTCGAGCGCCTCCCGCAGTGCCGCGGCAACCAGGGCGGTCGCCCGGGCTGGAACATCGCCGGCTTCTACAGCCTGAACGGCGCGCCCGCGAAGTCGTTCGAGGTCACCAAGCTCACCGCCGACGGCGCCGACCGCGAGGCCGCGGCCGCGAGCATCACGCCGCTCGAGGGCGGCGACCTCGCGATCTGGTTCCAGGTCACGAGCGTCTTCGGCTGCTCCGAGTACGACTCCGATCTCGGCGCGAACTACCACATCGCGGTCGAGGGCCCCGCCCCCGACGCGCTCCCCACCATCTCGTTCGGCAAGGACGGCGCGCCCACGGTGCGGGGTGAGCTCAAGGTCGGCAAGGCCAAGGTCCACTACGAGCAGGAGCGCCTCCGCAGCTGCGAGGCCTACCGCAACGGCTACCCGGTGTACGGCATCGGCGGCTACGCCTCGATCAACGGCGGTCCCGCGAAGAGCTTCGAGACCGGCCGCGCCGAGGCGGGCAAGCGCGTCGCGGTCGACACCGTCATCGAGCTCCCCGCCGCGGGCGACCTCGCGCTGTGGTTCGATACCTCGTCCGTCCACGGCTGCCACGCCTACGACTCCGCGCTCGGCGCGAACTACCACTTCACGATCGCGCGCTGACCCTTAAGGCGTTGCGCGGGCGGCCGTACGGGTTGCTAGCGCACCATGCCGATCGCCCGTCGCCAGTCTCATCCCACGCTCCCCGAGCAATCAGGCGTCCATCGCGCCGTGGAGGTCGAGCCGTCGTACGACGACGAAGACTTGCCGTCGCTCGCGCCGATCCCCATCAAGCCCCGGCCCAAGGCCTATCGCTCGATGGAGATGCCCGCCGTCCGCCCGCCCGCGGACGCGCCGGGCCGCATGCTCGACGACACGTTCTTCGACGACGCCGACCCTCCGCTCGCGCTCGATCTCGCGAAGCCGCAGGGTCGCGCCGAGCCGCTGCCGGCGATGTGGGCGAAGTCGGGCTCCGGCCTCCACCGCATCGACAAGAAGCCGCTCGACAAGAAGCCGCTCGAGAAGAAGCCGCTCGATCCGCGCCCCGGCATCGTCGCGTTCGCGGGCTACGGCCTCCCGCCCGAGAAGCTCTCGGCGACACCGGCGTACGCGTTCCACGTCTTGCGGCGCAAGCTCTCCCTTCGCTCCGACCTCCGCATCGCGCGGATGCGCCGCCTCCCGAAGCGCGACATCGAGCTCTACGAAGCCGCGCTCGCGTGCGCCGACGAGGGCGCGGTGACGAAGGGCCTCTTCGTCGCCGCCGCCTCCACCGTCGGAACGTTGAGCGCGATCGCCGCCGCGGCGGCCCTGCTTTTCTAGCCGAGCGCCGCCGATTCGCGACGGATCCGGCGTCCTGACATCGTAACGTCGAGGGGCGAGAGCCCGCGACCGATGAGCAGTCTCCGTGGCCTGTTGGACATCCGTCCGGAGGAGCGCCGCAACTCGTTCGCGGCGTTCGCGGCGCTGCTCGTCCTCACGTCCGGCCACACGCTCCTCGAGACCGCGCGCGACGCGTTGTTCCTCACGAAGCTGCCGCCCGCGCAGCTGCCGTGGATGTACCTGCTCATCGCCGTCCTCGCGCTCGGCGCGGCGCGGCTGCACCTCCCGTCGAACAAGGGCGCGATCGGCGCGACGATCCTCGCCGGCGCGAGCGCCACCGCCGCGCTCTGGGCGTACGGGCGCGTCACGCAGTGGCCGCCGTCGCTCCTCTACGTCCTCTACGTCTGGTCGGGCCTCTTCGTCGCGTGGGTCACGGTCCAGCTCTGGACGCTGCTCGGGCGCGTCCACACCATGACGCAGGCGAAGCGGCTCTACGGCTTCATCGGCGCGGGCGCGGTGCTCGGCGGCGTGGTCGGCGCGTTCGCGGCGCGCGCGGCGGTCACCGCGCTCCCGCCCGGGCGCCTCGTCCTCGTCGCCGCGGTCCTCTTCGCCGGCGCCGTGCTGCCCGTCGTCGCGATCCGCGTGCCCGAAGAGGCGAAGGGGCCCGCGGCGCAGGTGACGGATCCCGCGCACGGATCGATGACCACGAACGCGACGCTCCTCGCGAGCGATCGCTTCGCGCGCCGCGTCCTCTTCATCGTGCTCGCGGCGACGATCGCGTTCACGCTCGGCGACTACCTCTTCAAGGCGCGCATCGCGGAGGCCTACCACGATCCGCAGGTCCTCGCGGCGTGGCTCTCCACCTTCTACGCCGTCACGAACACGACCGCGCTCGTCGCGCAGGTCATCGTCGGCCCCTGGATCTTCCGCACCTTCGGGGTGCAGCGCGCGCTCTTCTTCTTCCCGGTGCTCCTCATCGGCGCGGCGGGCAGCGTGCTCGCCACCGCGGGCGCGCTCGTCTTCGCGGTGTCGCTGAAGGGCCTCGACGGCACGCTGCGCTACTCGCTCCACAAGACGAGCATGGAGCTGCTCCTCGTGCCGGTGCCCGACGGGACGCGCGAGCGCGTGAAGCCGATCATCGAGCTCGTCGGCAACCGCGGCGGACAGGCCGTCGCGTCGCTCGCGATCCTCGGGCTCGTCGCGATCGGCGCCGCGAACTACGCGACCCTCGCCGCGATCGTCCTGCTCCTCGCCGTGCTGTGGCTCGGGAACGTCGTCACGATCCGCGGTCACTACCTCGACGTGTTCCGCGAGACGCTCCGCGCCGGCGGCCTCAGCGGGAAGGCGGAGCTGCCGGAGCTCGACCTCGGCGCGCTCGAGCTCCTCTTCGCCGGCCTCAACAGCAGCTACGACGCCGAGGTCCTCGCGTCGCTCGATCTCCTCGCGGAGCAGCATCGCGAGCGGCTCATCCCCGCGCTCATCCTCTATCACCCGAGCCGCGAGGTCGTCCTCAAGGCGCTCGACCTCTTCGCGCGGCGGGGGCGGAGCGACTTCGTCTCGATCGCCGATCGCCTCAACCAGCACCCCGATCGCGCCGTCGCCGCCGCGGCGCTGCGCGCGCGCACCGCGGTCGCCCCCGATCGCGCGCTCCTCGAGGAGCGGCTCGATGACCGCTGCCCGCAGGTCGCGGTCACCGCGCTCGTCGCGCTCATGGCGCGCGGCTGGATCGCGCCGGACGACTTCGACCGCCGCATGAAGCAGGCGATCGCGACGCGCTCGTGGCACACCGCCGCCGAGATCGCGCGCGCGATCCGCGACCTCGGCGCCGCCGAAGGATCGGAGGAGGACCCCGCCGTCGCCGAGCGCTTCGACGACGCGCTGATCCGCCTCGCGCGCGAGGCCGGCTCGTTCGTCGAGCGCGAGCCGGCCCTCCGCGCCGACGAGGTCGCGGTCCAGCGCGCGAACCTCGGTCCGTCCGGCGGCCTCGAGCTCTCGATCGACGCGCGGATCCGCCTCGAGGTCGCGCAGGCGATGTGCGTGCGGCGCCGTCCGGCCTACCTCCCGGTCCTCGTCGGGATGCTCAACCGCCACGAGCTCCGCGCCACCGCGCGCGAGGCGATCGCCGTCATCCCGGGCGCGATCGACTTCGTCGACGACGTGCTCACGCAGCGAGACTTCGCGCGCGACGTCCGCGTGCATCTTCCACGGACCCTCGCGCTCTTCGAGCCCGCGCTCGCGGCGAAGAAGCTCCTCGCGCACCTGCGGAGCGAGCGCGACGGCGCGGTGCGCTTCAAGGTGATCCGCGCGCTCATCAAGCTGCGGCGCGCGAACCCGAGCCTGTCGCTCGACGAGGACGTCCTCCGGCAAACGGCGGAGGCCACGCTCGATCACACCGAGGAGCTGCGGCGCTGGAAGGCGGGGCTCTCGGCGCTGCACGACGCGCCGGCGACGTCGGCGGTGAAGCTCGATCCGCTCCAGGCCGCGCACCACCTCCTCGTCGATCTCGTGCGCGACAAGGAGCAGCACGCGATCCAGCGGCTCTTCATGCTGCTCGATCTCCTCTACGGCGAGGACTTCGAGGACGTCGAGCGCGGGCTCCGCAGCAAGCGGCCGAAGACGCGCGCGTCGAGCCTCGAGCTCGTCGAGAACATCGTCGGGCCGCCGCTCCGGGCGCGCGTGCTCGCGCTCGTCGGCGACGCGCCGCCGCCGAATGGCGCCGACCGGCCGTCCTACGAAGAGGTCCTCCGCGAGATGCTCGCGCGCGGCGGCAGCACGATGCGCACGCTCGCCGAGTACCGCGCGCTCGAGGTCGGCGTCGATCCGTCGACCGTGCCGAGCCGTCGCTCCGCGCAGGCGAAGAGCCTCGACTCGCTCGGCAAGCGCATCGTCGATCGCGCGCGCGATCTCCTCCCCGAGCCGAGCAGGAGGCCGACCCGTGCGCCGGCTTGATCTGACCGAGCGCCTGCTCCGCCTCCGCGGCGTCCCCGTGTTCCGCTCGATCCCCACCAGCGCGCTCGCGTCGCTCGCGGCGTCGATCCGCTCGAACACCTTCGAGAAGGGGCAGGTCATCCTCCGCGAGGACGAGCCGCCGCGCGCGTTCCACATGCTCCTGACCGGCTCCGTCACGATGCGCCGGCACGGCTACGTCATCCGCACGATCACCGCGCCCGGCGGCGTCGGCTTCATGTCCGTCCTCGCGCGCACCGCGGGCGGCACCGAGGCGGTCGCGGAGTCGCGGGTGGAGACCTTCGAGCTCAGCGTCGACGCGCTCGACGAGATGTTCGAGGACCACTTCCCGGTCCTGTTCGGGACGATGCGCTGGATCGGGGAGCGCCTCGTCGACGAGAACGCCAGGTCGCCGCCGCGGCCGTACCAGCCGCCGCCGGAGCACTACGAGGACCTCATCGGCGACGGACCGATCGGCATCGTCGAGCGCATCTTCCTCGTCCGCCGCACGCTCGCGTTCCGCCGCGCGAACGTGAACTCCGTCGCGCGCCTCGCGCGCCAGATGAAGGAGGTGCGCTTCCCCGCCGGCGAGCACGTCTGGCGCGCCGGCGACGCGTCGACCGGCTCGTACTTCATCGTGAAGGGGAAGGGCGAGCTGCGCTGGAACGACGGCAAGTCGGTGCAAGAGGTCGGCCCGAGCTACATCGTCGGCGGGGTGGAGGCGATCGCGGGCAAGCCGCGCTGGAACGACCTCTACGTCACCGAGCCGATCACGGCGCTCGTCGGCAACCGCGAGGGCCTCATCGACATGTTCGAGGACGACCTCGACGTCGCGCTCGTGTTCATGTCGATGATGGCGTCCTTTCTCCTCGAGCTCTGGGACCGTCGCGCCGAGCGCGAAGCGGGTTAGAGGCTTCCTTTCGTCGACGGCAGGACGCCGGGCGCGCGCGGATCGATCGTCATCGCCGCCCGCAGCGCGCGGGCGAAGGCCTTGAAGCAGATCTCGGTCATGTGATGCAGGTTCTGCCCGGCGTGGAGGACGAGGTGGAGGTTGCATTGTGCGCCGCGCGCGAAGCCCTCGAAGAAGACCTCTGCGAGCTCGGTGTCCCACGTGCCGAGCTTCGCCTTCGGCATCGGCACCTCCCAGACGAAGAAGGTGCGCCCCGAGAGATCGATCGCGCTCGTCGCGCGCGCCTCGTCCATCGGCAGCGTCGCCGCGCCGTAGCGCGCGATCCCCGCCTTGTCGCCGAGCGCGGCCGCGATCGCGCGGCCGAGGACGATGCCGAGGTCCTCGGTCGTGTGGTGGCCGTCGATCTCGACGTCGCCCTTGGCCTCGACGACGAGGTCGACGAGGCCGTGGCGCGCGATCTGATCGAGCATGTGCGAGAGGAAGGGCAGCGGCGTGTCGATCCGCGCCTGCCCGGTGCCGTCGAGGGAGACCTCGACCACGATCGAGGTCTCCTTCGTCGTCCGCTCTTCGCGCGCCGTCCTCACCCGCCGATCTCAGCACGCGACTACGCGCATCGCAAAAATGCTATCGTCCGCGCCAACGTGACCTTGGAGGGCGGACAGGAATCTCTGCGCGAGCCCGAGCTCGAGCTCTCGCGGACGCTCATCGAGCAGTACGCGCGTCCCTTCGTCCAGGGCGACATCCTCTTCCGCGAAGGCGAGCCCGCCACCCACGCGTACCTCCTCCATCAGGGCCGGGTGCGGCTCCTGAAGCGGGTGCGGATGGTGGAGCGCAGCGTCTCGGTCCTCCGCCCCGGCGATCTCTTCGGCGAGGGCGCGCTCGGCGACGGCTCCGTGCGCCCCTCCACCGCGGTGGCGCTGGCGGACGGCCTCATGCTCGCCCTCGATCGCGCGGCGCTCCGCTCCGTCGTCGAGCGCTACCCCGAGCTCGCCGAGCGCATCCTCTCGCAGCTCGTTCGCCGCCTCCGCGACGCCGAGGACCAGATCGAGGTCCTCATGCTGCGCGACACGCAGTCCAAGGTCGTGAGCGCCCTCCTCAAGATGGCGCAGGCGCGCGGGGCCCTCGCCGAGGGCGCCGGACCGGTCGAGCTCGTGCTCTCGCCCGTCGATCTCTCGAGCCGCGTCGGCCTCGACGTCGAGACGGTGAAGCGCACCGTCCAGCGGCTGCGCGATCAGCAGTACCTCCGGATCGTGGGGGAGCGTGTCGAGATCCCGGACGTCGAGGCGCTCCGCCGCCTCTACTCGCTCCTCGGAACGACTGAGGAATTGCGCGGCGAACGCTAGACGCGCCGCGTCAGAGGCGCCCCGCCCTCAGTGGAAAACCTGAGGGCTTTTGTGCGGTTGGACGCGGACCGTTCAGGGTTGACGACGGAAAATAGCTCTGTTAACTCGGGCGCTCCCGTCGGACCTACATGCGCCTGCGCGACCTCTCGACCCACCGTGTTGCACCCCTCGCCGGCCTGGCGGTGATGCTCGTTGCCTGCAGCGGCAAGAGCAGCGGGCCGGAGGTGAAGAACCCGGAGCGGCAGAGCGACGCCGAGTACGACCTCGCGCGCGACACCTTCCAGAAGGGCGAGACGCGGCAGGCGCTCGATCACGTGCAGAAGGCGGTCGCGTACAACGAGGAGAACGATCGCGCGCATTACCTCCACGCCGTCATCCTCCTCGCGTTCTGCTCGGGACCGCGCGGCTTCGACGGCCCCGACTGCCGCCTCGCCGACATCGAGAAGGCGGCGCGCGCCGCGCTCAAGGCGAACCCGGATTTTCGCGACGCGAAGAACCTGCTCGGGCAGGTCCTCATCAACGCGAAGAAGTACAAGGACGCGATCGCGGTCCTCGAGCCGCTGACGAAAGACCCGGCGTACGTCTTCCCGCACTACGCCTGGGGCAACCTCGGCTGGGCGCAGGTGCTGGACGGTCAGCTCGACGCGGGCATCTCGTCGCTCCGCAACTCCGTCACCGAGCCGCGCTTCTGCGTCGGCCACTACCGCCTCGGCATCGGCCTCGAGAAGAAGGGCGACGCCGCGATGGCGGAGCAGAGCTTCAGCTCGGCGATCACGGCCGACCCGCAGTGCGCGGAGCTGCAAGACGCTTGGGAGTCGCGCGCCCGTGTCCGCGTGAAGCTCGGCAAGACCGCCGAAGCCCGCGAGGACTACGAACATTGCGCCAAGATCTCGAAGGAAACAGCGACGGGCCAGACCTGCGTCCGTGAGCTCGCGAAGCTGGCGTCCGCGCCACCGTCGAGCTCGGGCGTCGTTCTCATTCCCTTCGCCAGGAGGCATACGTGAGCGTTTCGGAGACGGTCGGATCGACCCTGCGGACCCAGCGCGAGAAGAAGCGCATGAGCATCGCAGAGGTATCGCGCGTCACGCGCATCCCCGTGAACACCCTCGAATCGATCGAGCAGGACCACTTCGACGATCTCCCCGGCGAGGTCTTCGTGAAGGGCTTCTTGAAGTCCTACGCCCAGGCGGTCGGCCTCGTGTCCGACGACGTCGTCGCGCGCTACACCGCGAGCCGCCGCGTCTCGATCGTCGTGCCGCTGCCGGTCGCGTCACCGGTGCAGGCCGCGCGGGAGGGGCAGGGGCGTCGCTTCGGCGTCGCGATCGCGCTCGTGCTGCTGCTCATCCTCTTCACGCTCGCGCTCAGCATCGTGCTCAAGCCGCGCGGTCGCGACATGCCGCCGGAGCTTTCGCAGGGCGCCGCCGCGGAGGCGACTACACTGACGGCGTGATCCGCCGCATCGACTCGCCGGCGCTGCTCGTCCGCAGCGTGCCCTACGGCGAGTCGGACGTGATCGCGACGTTCTTCACGCGCGACGCCGGCGTCCTCGGCGCCATCGTCCGCGGCGCGCGCCGCTCGCAGAAGCGGTTCGGCGGCGCGCTCGAGCCGATCCACGAGCTTTTCATCGGGCTCGACGACAAGGGCAAGGAGCTCTGCTTCCTCAAGGAGGCCCGGATCCAGCGCGCGCGCACGGGGATCACCGCCTCGCTCGACGCGATGGACGCCGCGGGCGAGGCGCTCCGCTGGACGCGCCACCTCTGTCCTCCGCGCACGCCCGAGCCCGCCGCGTGGCGATCGCTCGAGGTGCTCTTCGACGTCCTCGACGCGGGCGCCGATCCGCGGAGCCCGCTCGCCGTGTTCGGCCTCCGGCTCCTCACCGACATGGGCTATGCGCTCGAGCTCGATCAGTGCGTGCGCTGCGGGCGGCCGTGTCCGCCGGGGCGCTCCGCCTTCCTCGACGGCGCGCGCGGCGGCCTCGTCTGCACGGGCTGCGGCGGCGCAAGGCGTACGGTCAAGCCGGATCTCCGCGCGCTCGCGGCGCGGGCGCAGCGCGGGGAGGCCGTCGACCTCCGCCGAGACGAGGCGGACGAGCTGATCGAGATCGCCCGTGAGGCGATGGCCGCGCACGCGGGCGTGGATGCCGTGTAGAGTGTCGCCGTGGAGAGCGGTTTGGACGTCGCGTGCTACGGCGAGATTCTGTGGGACTTCTACGAGGCGGTGCCGAAGGACAAGGAGGCGATCAGCCGGACCTTCAAGCGTGAGATCGGGGGCGCGACCGCGAACGTCGCCGTCACGCTCGCGCGGCTCGGCCTCAAGGCGGGCGTCGTCGGCGGCATCGGCGACGAGAAGCTCGGGCAGTCGCTCGCGGCGCAGCTCGCGGAGGAGGGCGTCGACGTCTCGAGCCTGATCACGGTGAAGGCGCCGACCGGCATCGCGTTCATCACCCACAACGCGACCGGCGACGCGAGCTACATCCCGTACCGCAACGGGAGCGCGGAGCTGAAGGTCGCGCCGGCGGACATCACGCCGGCGATGGGCAAGGCCCGCTACGCGGTGGTGTCGACGACGAGCATGATGCCGAGCCTCCGCGCGGCGACGGAGGCGTTCCTCGCGGCGGCCGAGAAGGCGAAGGCGGTCATCGTCGTCGACCTCAACGTGCGCGCGCACCTCTGGGGCGATCCCGACGAGATGCAGAAGGGCGTGAAGGAGCTCGTCGCGCGCGGCGCGTTGATCAAGGCGTCGGAGCGCGACCTGAACCAGCTCGCCGGCAAGCGCGGGCTCACGTGGCTCGACGAGAACGCGAAGCACGCGACGTGGATCCTGACCCGCGGCGAGAACGGCGCCGCGTGCGTCGGCGCGCACGGCCAGGTGAACGCGCCGACGAAGCGCGTGCGCTGCCTCGATCGCTCCGGCGCCGGCGACGCGTTCGTCGGCGGCGTCCTCGCCGTCCTCGCGAAGTCGGACGCGACGCCCGACTCCGCGGTCTGGAAGGACGGCAAGCTCTGGACGAAGGCGATGGAGATCGGCCACGTCCTCGGCGCGAAGTCGGTCGCGAAGATCGGCGCGACGACGGGCCTGACCGCGCTCGACGACGTGAAGGCGCGCCTCGACGCGGCGGCGGCGGCGGAGAGCGGGGCGCCGAAGAAGAAGGCCGCTTCGAAGAAGGGCTGAGCGATGGACCCGCGCGCGACAGAGTGCAAGGCGGTGCGCTCGCCGCGCGGGGCGAAGGTGACCGAGATCGACTGGGGCGACGGCCACAAGGGCGTCTACCCGCACGAGGTGCTGCGCGGCTATTGTCCGTGCGCGGGGTGTCAGGGCCACACCGGGACGATCGCGTTCGTGCAGCCGAGCGGCGATCTCCAGACGGAGCTCGATCAGATCGACCCGGTCGGCAACTACGCCCTCCGCCTCGTCTGGTTCGACGGCCACGGCAGCGGCCTCTACTCCTACAAGTATTTGCGTGCGCTCTGCCAATGCGACGAGTGCCGTCCAGGCTCGCTCAAGGAAGAGCGAGACGAGATGCCTCGTTTGTAAGCGATGCCGACCTCCGCCGACGGCGAGCGCGAGCGCGCGAAGATCGTGGAGCGTGCGGGGGTGGTGGGTGCGGGGACGCTGTTGTCGCGCGTGCTCGGGTACGGGCGCGACGCCGTCATCGCGGCGCTCTTCAACACGCGGGAAACGGACACGTTCTGGGCCGCGCTGACGATCCCGAACGCGCTCCGGCAGCTCCTCGCCGAGGGCGCGGTCTCGAGCGCGGTCGTGCCGGTGCTCTCGAAGCGCCTCGCGGAGGAGGGCGACGACGCGGGGCGCGCCTTCTTCGCGCGGGCGCGCGGCGTGTCGCTCCTCGTGCTCGTCGTCGTGTCGGTGCTCGGCGTCGTGTTCGCGCGCCAGCTCGCGTGGCTGTTCGCCGGCGGCTTCGCGGCGGACCCCGCGAAGCTGGAGCTCACGGTGAACCTCACGCGCGTGATGTTCCCGTACATCTTCTTCATGGGGAGCGCCGCGCTCGGGATGGCGGCGCTGAACGCGAAGAAGCGCTTCGCGGTCGCGGCGTTCGCGCCGGCGCTCTTCAGCGTCGGGATCGTGGGCGCGGTCTTCCTCCTTCGCGGCCGCCTCGCGGAGCCGGCGATGGCGCTCGCGATCGGCGTGATGGCCGGCGGCGTGCTGCAGGTCGTCGCGCAGCTCCCGGCCCTCCGGCGGATCGGCTTCGTGCAGCGGCCGCGCCTCGACTTCGCCGATCCGCACGTCCGCGCGATGCTGAAGCGGATCCTCCCGATGACGTTCGGGCTCGGCGTCTACTACGTCGACCTCGTGCTCTCGCGCCGCTTCCTCTCCGAGCTCGGCGACGGGGCGCAGAGCTACTTCTCGTGGGCGTCGCGCCTCTGCGACCTGCCGCAAGGCATCTTCGTCATGGCGATCTCGAGCGCGAGCCTGCCGTCGCTCGCGACGTTCGCGGCGAAGGGCGAGCACGAGGAGCTCGTGAAGACGTGGGCGCAAGGGATGCGCCTCACGCTCTTCGTCGCGATCCCGTGCAGCGTCGCGCTCGTCGTCCTCGGCGAGCCGATCGTGATCCTGCTCTACGAGCGCGGCGTCTTCGACGCGCGTTCGTCGGCCGAGACCGCGCGCGCCCTCGCCTGGCAGGGCGGCGCGATCTTCACCGTCGCCGCGACGCGCCAGCTCGTCCCCGCGTTCCACGCCCTCGGCGACACGCGGACGCCGGTCATCGTGAGCGCGCTCGACCTCGTCGCGTTCGTCGCGCTCGCGTACTGGCTGAAGGGCTCGCAGGGCCACGTCGGCATCAGCATCGCGATCGCGGGCTCGAGCGCGGTGCAGATGGTGCTCCTCGCGTGGGGCCTGCGCCTGCGGCTGGGGACCCTCCGCGGCGGCGAGATCTTCGCCTCCGCCGCGCGCGTGCTCGGCGCCTCGATCCTCGCCGCCGCCGCCGCGGGCGCGCTCGCTCATCTCCTGAAGGGCACGCTCTGGCGCGGCCTGCCCGGCCTCGCGTCCTCGCTCGCCTTCGTCGCCGTCTTCGCCCTCGCGGCGTGGGCCCTCGGCGCGAAGGAGCTCACCGCCGTCGCCGCGCCGATCCGGCGTCGGCTCGCGCGCCGCCGGCGCTGAGCGCGCTCACGTCACGGCGTCGGAAAGATCTCGGCGACGTCCGTAGCGGTGAGCGCGCGCGTCAACCAGCGCTCGAGCACGACCGGATCCTTCTCGTGGGCGATGCGGTCGCGGCCCTCGAGCTTGCCCTTGTTGAGGGCATGAGCGAGGTCGATGTTGTGGAGCTTCAAGGCGTCTTCGCGCTCGCGCGCGAGGCGTGCGGCTTCCGGATCTCGAGAGAGCTCGTCGAGGGCAGCGTGTGCAGCGCTCATGGTCGGATCCTCCTCTGCCAAAGCATCCAACTCGCTGTCGGACTTCGCAAGGAGAGAGAAAGCGGCCCCAGCGGCGGAGCGCGTCGTCGTCGGGAGACGCTTCGCCGTGCGAGCCATCCTCGAGTGTGTCGATGAACGCGAGCTGAAGCACGTGGATCGCGAGCTGCTTGGAGAAGAGCCGCTTCATCGGGTGGGAGATCGGCGGCGGAGGAGCGTGAGGAGCATCAGGACGAGGGCGGCGGAGCCCGCGCCCGCCGTCCCGTTCGTCGTCGAGCAGCCGTCGTTCGTGGCCGTGCCCGCGACGCGGCGGACGTGCGGATCGGACTCGTTGGTGTGGTCGAAGCAGACCGGCGCGGAGCGCGGTGAGAAGTTGCCGCCCGCGTCCACGGTCTCGACCGCCACGCAACGCCGGCCGGCGGTGAAGAGGCCGCGGGCGAGGGGACGTTCGCGGCCGTCGGCGCGGCCGAGGTTCACCGAGAGCGTCACCGAGTCGGCGGGCGCGTCGTAGACCTCGAGCAGGTGCTCGATGCGCGCGGTCGTCCGCGCCTCCTCTTCCGTCGCGCCGACGTAGAGCGCGAGCTGCAAGAGCCGTGCGGGGGTCGCCTCGTCGCGGACGTTGTCGACGCGGAGCGCGAGGCCGTCGACGTCGCAGCGGCCCGGGGCTTCGACGAGGTCGATCGCGACGCCTGCGATGACGGGCGCGGGCGGAGGCTCGAGATCGGGATCACCCTCGACGATGAGGTTCGTGAGGCAGCCGGTCAGCTCCGCCGAGACGAAGCGCGCGCCGAGGGCGCCCTCGCGGACGCGGAGCACGGGCAGGCAGTCGATCGCGCTCTCGCTCGCCGAGCACGCGAAGCGATCGTTGATCTCCGACGCGAAGGTGAGCTGCTCCACACCGTGGAGGCTCCCGGCGGGGCGCAGGCGAAGGATCCCGTTCGGCGGCAGCGCGCTCACGACGTCGCATGGCTCGAGCTGGGACGGACGAAAGCCGTACGTCACCTGGCAGTCGGACGCGGCGGCGGAGCGAGGGAAGGCGAGAGCGGCGGCGAGCGCGAGGCTCGGTGCGAGCTTCATCGTCGTCAGCGTCGCGGGCGAGGTCCCGGCCGGGGGCGCGGCTTGTCATGACGCGGCGGCGGCGCGTCGCCGAACGCGATCGTGACCTCGGCGTCGCCGGGGTTCCACACCGCCTGCCCGGAGCGGCCGTCGATGCTCGTCGCCGTCACCGCGACCGCCGCGCCGCTCTCCTCGGGCGTCAGCTCGATCGCGACGTTCTTCGCCGGCACCTCCATCTCCACCGTGCGTGACGTGAGCGCGAGGCGCGCGACGGGCGCGTTCGCGACGACCTCGAGCTGCGGAGGGAGCGGCTCGCCTTCGCCGAGCTGCGGCGTCGCCGGCGGTGTGTTGGTCGTCGTGCCGCTCGGAGTCGCCGGCGCACGAACGCTGTCGACCGGCGGCACGAACGCGGCGAGCGCGGAGGCCGAGGCCGACGCCGTCGTCTTCGCCTGCTTTTTCTCGCTCGAGCTCGAGCTCGAGCTCGAGCCCGAGCCCGCGAAGGCGATGACGAGCGCGAGCACGAGCATCAACCCCGCGAAGCCGGCCGCGCCCCCGATCACGATCGCGGGCTTCTCGCGGAAGAGCCGCTGCACGCGCTCCTTCGGCGTCTCGATCATGGGCGGCGCGGGCGGCGGGGCCTGCTCCACCCCGGCGGGCGTCGTCGACGCGGGGCTCCATGCATCGAAGCTCGGCGGAGGCCGGCGATCGTCGACGAGCGGCGGCGGGCGCACCGGCGCGCCGAGCATCACCGCCGTCCCGCCGTCGTCCGTCATCGGCATCTCGGGGAGCGAGGGGAGCGGCGCGGTCGCGACCTCCGGTTGGCTCGGCGTGCGCGCGCCCGACCTCCGCGAGCGCGCCTCGGCGATCGCCGCCTTCCGCTCCTCGAGGATCGGGGCGACCATGTGGCGGACGAACTCGGCGACCTCTTCGTTCGAGGCGAGGAGGTCGTACGCGGCGGCGGCGGTCCCGAGCTCGCGCGCGAACGCCTGCGCGGTCGGGGTGCGCGCGTCCACCTCGAAGCCGAGCGCGCGCGCGATCGCGTCGTCGATCTCGGGCGGCACGTTCGGCACGAGCGAGCGAATGCGCGGCGGCGGTCCCTTCACGACGTCGAGCAGCGTGCGCTCGTTCGACGGGAACAGCTTCCGCTGCGCGAAGATCTCCCACGCCATGACGCCGCCGGCCCACACGTCGCACCGGCGATCGAGGTCCTTGCCGCGCGCCTGCTCCGGCGAGGCGTAGCTGACCTTCCCCTTCATCGTGCCGGCCACGGTCACGGAGGCGCGCGAGGCGGCCTTCGCGATGCCGAAGTCCGTCAACCGCGCGATGCCGTCGGTGCCGACGAGGATGTTCTGAGGGGAGAAGTCGCGATGGACGAGGCGGAGGTGCTTGCCGTCCTCGTCACAGTGCTCGTGCGCGGCGTGGAGCCCGGCGAGCGCGTCCACGAGGATGCGAAGCCCGATCCGCGGATGGAGCTCTCGGCCATATTTCTTCGCGAGCTTGAAGAGACCGCCGAGCGAGTCGCCCGGCACGTACTCCATGACGAGGAACACGGCGCCGCCGTCGTGCTCGCCGACGTCGAGCACCGGCACGACGTTCTGGTGACGGAGGTGCGCGACGAGCTTGGCCTCGTCGACGAGGTGCTGCGCGAACTCCGGATCGTCGCGCAGGTGATCGGCGGTGAGCTTCAGCGCGACGTAGCGGTCGAAGCCGCCGTGGCCCTCGGCGCGCGCGAGGAACACCGTCGCCATACCGCCGCGCGCGATCTGGAGGAGGATCTCGTAACGCCCGATTCGCTCGGGCATCGGTGAGCCGAAGGCCACGGATGGAATGTACATGTGCTAAGGCCGTTCTGCGATGGCGGATCCGAAGGCAGACAAACCCAAAGCTTCCGCCGATGTGCGCATCGCCGCCGCGGAGTTCGTGGCCGGCGCGCACGCGCGAAATCAGATTCCGGCGAGCGCCACCTTCGAGGACGCGCCGGAGGTCGCGTTCGCGGGCAAGTCCAACGTCGGCAAGTCGAGCCTCCTCAACATGGTGCTCGCGCGAAAGAGCCTCGCCCGCACGAGCAACACGCCCGGCCGCACGCGGCAGGTGAACTTCTTCGACGTGAAGCTCGCCCAGCCCCCCGTGCCGCGCATCGTCTTCGTCGACCTGCCCGGCTACGGCTACGCGAAGGTCTCCAAGTCCGAGTCCCATGGCTGGAAGGACCTCATCGAGGGCTACCTCGAGCAGCGCCCCACGCTGAAGGCGGTCTACGTCCTCGTCGACGTCCGCCGCGGCGTGGAGGAGGACGACGAGGACCTCCTCGAGTACGCTGCCTCGCTCTCGGGGGCCCCGCGCGTCGCGCTCGTCGTGACGAAGCTCGACAAGCTCGCGCGCTCGGCCCAGAAGCCGGCCCTGGCGAAGCTCGGCGCCGGCAAATCCGTGCAGGTGATCGGGACGAGCGCGGAGACGCGCGACGGACGCGAGGCGTTGTGGAAGAGCATCCTCTCGGCGTGTGGTGTACCCTCGAGAGGATGAGGCCGGCGCTCGTCGCGCTCCTGCTCCTGTCCGTTCCTCCTCTCGCCCTCGCGTGCAAAGGCTCGCAAGCGGCGCAGGAGCAGGGGCCGGTGCAGCCGCATCACACGCTCTCGAACGCAGGTCAGTCGTGGTGTCCGGAGGGCTTCGACTCGGGCCCGAACGACACGTGCTTCGCGATCCCCGAACAGACGACGAAGGACACCGCCGTCGTCGTCTACCTCCACGGCATGTTCCAGGGGCAAGGCGCGCCGGAGGAGTGGGCCGCGATCCGCGCCGCGACGCAGAAGGGCTACGCGGTCTTCGTCCCGCGCGGGAAGCGGGGCCTCTGTCCGTGGAAGGCGGAGTTCAAGGACTACTACTGCTGGCCGCAGGATCCCGACGAGGTCGACGCGATGAAGGCGCTGATCGCGGAGTGGGACAAGGGGCTGTTCCAGGTCGACGCGCTCCTCGAGCCGGGCACGCACAAGCGCTACGTCGTCGCGTATTCGAACGGCGGCTTCTTCGGCAGCTACGTCGCGACGCACGGCCTCTTCCCCGCGCAGGCGTGGGCGATCGTGAACGCGGGCCAGATCGCGCCGCCGCCTCCGGTCGCGCCGCCCGCGCCGGCCCCGGCCGCTGCGTCGAAGTCGAAGGCGGCCGCGCCGCCGCCGGCCTCGTCGTCGAGCCCGATCATCCTCGTCGCGGCGCAAGACGACGCGGAGCAAGCCCCGAAGGTGAAGGAGCTCCACGAGGCGCTGACGAAGTCCTCCTGGCCACACGCGTACTGCCCCCATCCCGGCGGCCCCGCGCTCACCCCCGACGACGTCGACTCCGCGCTGAAGTTCTTCAAACGCGACGCCGACGGCGCCCTGAAGCCAACCGGCACGACGTACTCGTGCGAAGGACCTCCGACTCCGCCGACGAAGAAGTAACGAATGAGCGTGGGGGTGGACGCAACGCAGTGGCTGGGCCGCTCCCTCGGGAAGTACACGCTCGATCGGATCGCGGGCATCGGCGGGATGGCCGTCGTCTACGCGGCGCGCCATCGAAACGGCCATCGCGCGGCGGTGAAGATGCTGCGTCCGGCGCTCTCCGTCTCGGCGGACGTCCGCGCGCGGTTCGTGCGCGAGGGCTACGCCGCGAACCGCGTCCCGCACGAAGGTGTCGTGCGCGTTTTCGACGACGACGTGACCGATGACGGCGTCGTCTACCTCGTGATGGAGCTGCTCGAGGGTGAGACGCTCGCGTCGTTCGCGCGCGCGGCGCCGGGCGGGCGGCTCTCGGTCCACGCGGTCGTGGAGGTCGGCTGCCAGCTCCTCGACGTCCTCGCCGCCGCGCACGAGGCGGGGGTGATCCATCGCGACGTCAAGCCGGAGAACGTCTTCGTCCTGCGCGACGGGACGGTGAAGGTGCTCGACTTCGGCGTCGCGCAGATCCGCGATCCGCGGAGCCCGACGGCGACGGCGACGGGGCGCATGCTCGGCACGCCGGCGTTCATGCCGCCCGAGCAGGCGTACGGCCGGCGCAGTCAGATCGACGAGCGCAGCGATCTCTGGTCCGCCGCCGCGACGCTGTTCGCCGTGCTCGCCGGCCGCGTGGTGCATCAGGCGAGCACGGCGGAGGAGACGTTGATCAAGGCAGCGACGGAGGCGGCGCCGCCGATCGCCACGGTCGTCCCCGACGTCCCGCCGGCGATCGCGGCAGTGCTCGACCGCGCGCTCGCGATCGACCGTGACGCGCGCTGGCCCTCGGCCGCCGCGATGCGCGGCGCGCTCGAGGACGCGTACACGCGCACGTACGGGACGCCGATCGGGCGCGTCGTCGAGGGACGCTCCGGCGTGACGGCGGTGCGGCGGTCGCGGCGTCGTCTTCCGGTCGTCGCGGCGATCGTGCTGGCGCTCGGCGCCGCTGGCGTCGCGTCCGCCGCGCGCGGTCGCGATGCGCCGGATACATCTTCGTCCACGATCGAGCCGTCGGCGCCGAGCGTGACGGCCTCACGGGTCGCGGCGGAGATCGACGAGGGCGGTGCGCCGGTGGCGGCGGCGATCCATGAGGTACCGGCGGTCACGCCGAGCGCGTCGTCGGCGGTCGACGAGGGCGCCGCTATCGCGCCGAGCGCGGCGTCGGCGCTCCGATCATCGCGTCGTGCCGACGCCATCGCGGTCGTGCCGCCAGCGGAAGCTACGAGCGTGGAGGCGGATGCGTCGGTCGTGGCCGCGAACGAGAACGAGAACGTCGTGTGCTTCGAGATCGACGAGGAAGGTCGCAAGTGGCCGAAGCGGTGCGTTCCTCGCTGACGTGGCGCGCCGCCCTCGCGGCGCGTACGGGTCCTCCAGCGGTGGTAAGATCTCGACATGGCACACGCGGCCGCTTCTCCGTACGTCAATTTCGACGACTACTTCGAAGCCGAAGCGACGGCCGGCGCGGACGCGCTCAAGCACGAGTGGTGCGACGGAGTCGTGTATGGGATGTCGCGCGGAACGCCGGAGCACGGGCGGCTCGTCTATCGCGCGTCGCTCGTCCTGGGCGCCGCGCTGCCAGCCGAGTGCACGGGATACGCGTCCGACACGATGCTCCACATCGAGGCGGCCCGGCTCTCGACCTACGCCGATCTGAGCATCGTGTGCGGTCCGCTCGAGACGATCACCGTCTACAAGAACGGGAAGTCCCTCGGGCAGGCGATCACGAACCCCGTCGTCGTCGTCGAGGTGCTCTCGAGCGCGACGGAGCGCTACGACCGCGACGGGAAGTTCCAGGCCTACAAGCAGTTGGCGTCGCTCCGAGAGTATGTCCTCATTTCTCAGGACGAGCGACGGATCGAGGTCTTCCGCCGAGAAGACGGATGGAAGGGCGAAGGTGCTGGCGCCGGGAGCATCCGCGTCCACGGCCAGCTCATCGCGATCGACGACGTCTATCGCTGACTCCACGATCGCTGCGCGCCGTGAGCCTGCCCCAGCTCTACGCGGACTCGCCGCATCGCTCGCGGTGGCGATCTCGGGTACTGCTACCCTTGGCGCGTGTTGTGTGAGCTCATTCCGCTGTTCGACGCGCCGTGCTTCGAGATCGACGAGGAAGGTCGCAAGTGGCCGAAGCGGTGCGTTCCTCGCTGACGTGGCGCGCCGCCCTCGCGGCGCTGGCGTGTTGGCTCGCCCCGTCGACGGCGCGCGCCGACACGTGTCTCGATGCCGGCGAGCGCGCTCGCGTCGCGCTCGCGGAGCGCCGGCTCCTCGCGGCGCGCAGCGAGCTCCGAGCGTGCGCGGCGCCGGAGTGCGACGAGGCGATCCGCGCGCTCTGCGACGATCGTCTGCGCGAGGTGAACGAGCGCCTTCCGAGCGTCGTGTTCCATTTGAAGGAGCCGTCGGGAGCCGACATCTCCACGGCGACGTTGAGCGTCGACGGCACGCCGCTCGACGTCGCGATCGGCGCCGAGATCGTCCTCGATCCTGGCCCACATCACTTCACGATCGACGCCGGCGGCGCGCGTGAAGAGCGCACGCTCGTGCTCCTCGAGCGCGAGAAGGGGCGCCGCGAGACGGTGGTCATCGGCGCGCCGCGTCCAGTCGCACGCGCCGTGGACACGCGCCCGCCGTCGAGCGCGTGGCGGACGGCGGGCTTCCTCGTGCTCGGCGCCGGGGCGGTCGGCCTCGGCATCGGGACGGCCTTCGGCATCGACGCGATCGTGAAGGAGCGGAGCGCGGGCTGCGACGCGAGCAACGTCTGCGACGATCCGAGCTACCGCCGCGACGCGCGCGCCGCCGCGCGCGTGTCGACGATCGCGCTCGCCGCCGGCGCGGGCCTCGCGATCGCGGGCGGACTCCTCGTCTTCCTCTCGCCGCGGTTCGCCGTGGGCGCCACTGTGTCGGGCGCGACGTTCGCGGGGCGATGGTGATCCGCGCGCTCGCCCTCGCCGCTGCATTCACGCTCGCGTCGCTCGGATGCGCGACCGTGCTCGGCGGTCTCGACGACGGCGCGCCCCGCGACGCAGGCGCCGAGATCGAGGTCGAAGCCGGGACGGATGCCACACCCGCACCGGCGCCTGCGCCCACATGCGCGTGGCTCGGCGGCTTCGCGCATCGTGTCCCGCTGCGCGTCGAGCACACGGGTCCGCGGGTCGCGGGCTATCAGGTCGCGCTGGCGCTCCCGGCGTCGCTCGCGGCGAAGCCCGACGGCGCGGACCTGCGACCGACCCTCGCCGACGGCGTCACGCGCGTCCCGTACTGGATCGAGCCGGACGGCGCCGGCGCGGCGAAGAAGCTCTGGATGCGCGTCGACCTCGAGGAGCGGCCGATCGATCTGTGGCTCTACTACGGCGCGCCCTCCGCGGAGAGCGAGGCATCGCGCGACGCTACGTTCGTCCGTGGCGCGATCGAGAACCCGACCTTCGACGGCCCGCGCGGCTGGACGACGTTCGATTCGCACGAGTCCACGACGAGCACCGATCAGCGCTCCGTCACGATCGCGGACGGGAAGGCGTCGTTCTGGATGGCGCGTCAGCCCGATCCGAACGGCGCCACGATCGGCGCGTGCCAGCGTGCGAGCTTCGCAAGCGGATCGCGGTATCGGTTCCTCTTTGATTTGACGCTGACGGTCACCGAGCACGCGGGAGTCACCATCTTCTCGGGCGAGCTCGAGCCATCCAGCGTCGTGTGGTGGTTGCCCGGCACGAACCTCCATGCGCCGGCGCGGGTCGCGCATCTCCAGTCCGGTCCCTTCGACGAAGGAGTGAGGACCGTCTGTCTCGTCGCGAGCACCGTTGGCGGCGCGCACGGGACGGCCATCGGCGCGGAGCTCTCGAACCTCCGCGTTCGGCGCTGGCTCGACGGGGACCGTATCGCGACGATCGTGGGACCAGCGGAGGCCTCGTGCGAGCGATGATCGTGCTGCGGCGCGCGACGTTCGTCGTGGTGGCCGTCGCGAGCGTCACGGCGTGCGCCGATCTCCTCGGTGGTCTCGAGGAAGGTCGTCCACGCCCCTCCGAGCGCATCGGTGTGGACGCCTCACCGGTGGCGCCGGAGGCCGGGAGCGACGCGAGCGACGCCGGCGCTTGCGACGCTCGCCCGTGGCTCGACGGCTTCGCGCACCGCGTCTTCGTCGACGTCGCCATGCACGCAGCGATCACGGAGTACACCTTCGCTTTGCGGCTCGACACGAGGTCCCTCGTCGCGGCGGGGAGGCTCCGCGAGGACGGTCGCGACCTCCGCGCGACCGCTGCGGACGGGACGACGGTGCTGCCGCTCCGCCTCGGCTCGCCGATCGGCGACGCGACGAAGATCTGGGTGAAGACGGATCTCGCGGAGGGCGTGAACCGGATCTTCCTCTATTACGGCGACCCTGATGCAGGGCCCTCGCGCGACGACGTGTTCTTCGACGGCATCGTCGCGAACCCGCGCTTCGATCCGGACGCGGGCGGGTGGAGCGATCGCTATGGCGCCGGTGAGCTGGCCCTCCGCGACGGCGAGGCGATCGTCGTGTACGAGCGCGCCGGGTCCGAGCCCGAGTTCTTGCCGCGCGCCGGGTGGTGTCAGAGCTTCGTCTTCCCGTTCGGTCGCGCCTGGTCGATCGTCTTCGACGTGCGGCCGATCGTGGTCGGGACAGCGACGGTCGAGGCGTGGCTGCAGGACGGCCCGCGTCTCTGGGAGACCTCGAGTATCCAGCCCATCGACGACGCGACATCGCGCACCATCCAGCCGGGCGCGAGGGTTGTGTGCCTCGGCGTATGGCTGCCGAGCCCGGACGTTCCGGTGCGAGTCGGGGCGGCCTTCTCCAACGTCCGCGCGAACCCCTTCGCGTACAGTCCACCGCAGCTCTCCGAGCCGAGCCTCGAGGAGTCCCCGTGTCCTTGACCGAGACCGATCGTCGAACATACACAAAACTAAAATTTTGCTTACGTTTTGTGTGTATTCGCAGGTCACACAGTCCGCCCCGACGAGGAGCT
Source organism: Labilithrix sp. (assembly GCA_019637155.1). Taxonomy (NCBI): domain Bacteria; kingdom Pseudomonadati; phylum Myxococcota; order Polyangiales; family Labilitrichaceae; genus Labilithrix; species Labilithrix sp. The sequence continues at coordinate 129,321 of JAHBWE010000018.1, forward strand.
CGTCGCCGCCTGGCTGTGGTCCGAGATGGCTGCAGACTGGCGCCGGCGCCGGTTTCGCGTGCCGCCCGACATCGTCCTCCACCACTCCGACGTGCCGCGTGAAGTCGCTCGTGGTTCGGCGCCGTGCCGACGACCAACCCGCGGCGCTCGCTGAGCGACTGCGCGAAGGACGGGCTCTCCCCGGAGCTTCTTCGACAAGCAGCACAGCAAGCGCTTCGCCGTGGGCTCGTCACGAGGACCGAGCTCGGCGACGTCGAAGTTGCTCTCGCGCCCTTCGGAGGACTTGCAGCTTGCCGAGACGTTCGCGGCGGACTTGGCATCCCGCAGCACGGACGCCACGCTCAGCATGGTGCTCGACGTTCCGCCGAAGACACGTGAACAGACGTCCCTGCTTGCTGGAGCCATACTCGCGCACGCCAGGCCTGCCGGACGTGCGTGGCTGCGTCCGAAAACAGCTCGCGTGGGACAACCAACGGAGGCGCAAAGCCGAGCGGGAGAACGAAGCGCTCCCCGAGTTTCCGTACCTCTGGCTCCTGAGCACCGGCGATCCGAAGACGGTAACGGAGAGCTACGAGCTCGAGCCATCGCGGGAGGGATGGCCGAAGGGTTTTCGCTTCGACGCGCCTGGACACGCGATAGGCGTCGTGGTCCTGTCGGAGCTCGCGCGCGTACCAGAGACGCTGCTCCTTCGTCTGCTCGGACGAGACGCGGTGCTCCAAGACGCGATCGCCGATGCGCGCACTCTCGAGTCCGGAGAGCTGCGCCGCATGATTCTGGAGCTGCTCGTGCGGCGCCGGATGGTGATGCCAGAATCGGAAGACAGCGAGGATCGGAAAGAAGCCGCCATGCTCGAGCAGGAGTTTCAGCAGTTCAAGAAGGCGATGCGCGACGAGGGGAAGGCGGAAGGGAAGGCCGAGGCGATCCTCCGCGTCTTCGATGCGCGCGAGCTCCAGATCACCAACACCGAGCGGGCGCGCATCCTCGCCTGCACGGATCTCGCTCAGCTCGACCGCTGGCTCGAGCGAGCCGTCTCCGCAACCCTCCGTTCGCGACGTGCTCGCCGACTGATCATCGCGTTCGCACGCTCAAAGCCGTGCGAGCGCGGCGAGGAGGGCGCTCCGACTGTCGAAGCCCGACTTCTGGAAGATCGCGGTGAGGTGCGTCTCGACCGTGCGTTCGGCGCAGCCGAGCCGTAGGGCGATCGTCTTGTTCGTGAACCCTTCGAGCAGCATCGTGAGCACGTCGCTCTGTCGCGGCGTGAGCTCCCAGAGCGACGTCGCGTACGCCGCTGTGGCGGCAGCAGAGGAGCGGCGGGGGAAGACGACGAGAAAATAGGTCGGCCCCGTCTCGCCGCGAAGGGGCGTGACGAGCGCCGTGCGCGCCGGATCGGATCCGTCCTTCGCGGCGGCCGCGAGCGATCGGCGAAGGCGGTCGCCATCGCCATCGTCGTCGCCGTTGCTCGCGAGCTTTCGCGCGCCGCTCGCGTTCGCGTGGAGCGGCGTGCCGCGCGCGGACACGATGAACGCCGGACCGTCGAGCGCGTCGAGGGCGGCGGCGAGCGCGACGCGGGCCAGCTTTCCCTTGCCGAGGAGACGCGCGAGCGTCAGCGCCGACGGCGTCGTCGTCTCGACCGTCATCCGGGACGCATCTCCATGAGCGCAGCGCGCATCGCGGCGGCGCTCGGCCAGCGCAACTCGCGATCGAACGAGAGCGCGACGTCGACGACGTGCGCGAGGTCCTCGTCGAGGTCGGGCGCGAAGCGGCGGACCGCGGGAGCCGGCGTGGTGGCGGTGACGATCATGCGCTCGAGCGGGTTCTTCCCGTCGTGGACGAACCGTCCAGTGAGGAACGCAAAGAGCATCGCGCCGACGGCGTACACGTCCGCGCGGGCGTCGGCGTCGCGCGCCCGCCCGCGCGCGAGCTCCGGCGCGACGAACTCGGCAGCGCCGAGGGCATCGCCGGTCGGCGTCGCGCGCGGCTGATCGAGGAGGCGCGCGATCCCGAAGTCGAGGACCTTCAGCCGGCGGTCCGGACCGACGACGAAGACGTTGTCCGGCTTGAGATCGCGGTGCACGACGTTCGCGCGCGCCGCCGCCACGAGCACGTCGAGGAGCTCCGCGCCGATCGCGACCGCGCGCGCCCGCCCGAGCCGATGGCCTGCCGCGCGCCATTCGTCCGCGAGCGTGCTCCCTTCGAGGAGCTCCATCACGAGGAACGTCGTCTCCTCGTCCTCGTCGTCGTCGAGGATCCGGACGACACCGGCGTGCTCGATCCGATTCGCGATGTACCCTTCGCGGAGGAAGCGAGATCGCGCATCGCTCGCGGTGGCGATCTCGGGGTGCAGCACCTTCACCGCGACGCGCATCCCGTTCCGGTGCGTCGCTTCGTAGACGGCGCCGCACGATCCGACGCCGAGCACACGATCGAGGCGATATTTCTGGCGCAGGCTCGTTCCGACTCGTGCGTCGACGCGTTCCTGCACGGAGCGATCGACGCTGACCTCCGACCTCACCCCTGCCATGAACGGTCGAGGCTAAAGGACCGGTCGACGCTCCTCAAGCGAAGGCGTCTCCACAGACGACTGTGTCCGACGCGGAAGGGAAGTTCTTCTTCTTCGTGCCGCTCGGCTCGACGGTGGTGACGAAGGCGACGCCGCCGCCCGACGCGGGGGCGCTCCCGATGATCCGCGGCATCGTCGCCCGGTCGCCGAGCCGTCCTCGCGTCTTGCACCCCGTGCGGGCGTGACCTTCTGAATCGAGGAGCTTCGACATGAGTCTCACCAGCTACGTCGTCGCGACCGCATGCGGTGACGATGATGTCCCTCGGCCCGACGACGGGGAGCTCCGTGCGCGGAGATCGTGCGGTCGGCCACCTGCCTTTCCGGAACCACGCCCATCGTCGTCTACGATCAGCAGATCGAGTGCCGAGCTGGCGCGAACTGCGAGAGCAAGGACGGTTGCGACTTCCGGTGCGCGCCTCAGTGCGGGGTCGAAGGCTCCCACCGCTGCGATGGACGCCGCACCATTGTGGAAAGCCACAATGGCTCGACCGGCGAGGTCTTCATCCGGCCGTTCGCGTTCCAGGGACTCGCGCGTGGGCCGGGCGGCACCGTCGTCCGAGCCAAACAGTGTCACTACGGCGCAGCTTAGATGTCGTGCTAGCGCCGACCATCGTGGAGATCCACGTGCTGCTCTGGCGTTCATCGTGGGAATTCACGGAGGCGGAGCGGCCCCCGGACCCACGAGGCGCGAGCGCCTTGGCGCTCCCACCGACGAAGGTACGACGGGAAGCGACTCGTGGCGCCGCTCGAGCGCGCAGTGGGATCAGGTCAGAAGCAGTCCGTCGCCGTTCCGCACTCGAAGTCGTACCAGGTCACGACGTTGGGCTGGAGCGGGACGGCGGGCGCGTCGCACGGGGTGCAGGGGCCGGCGTCGGCGGGGAGGTGAGGCGTGAAGCTCGCGTTTCCCGGAGGCACGTTGCCGTAGAGCTGCGTGCTGCCGCCGCCGCCGGCGACGGTCGAGAGCGTGACGTGCGGGGTGTCGTTCTCGTCGAAGGCGACGCCGAAGTCTGGCTCGAGGACGGTCTCGCCGTCCTTCATCGTCGCGCTGTAGCCGCCCACCGGCGCGTTGCGGAAGTCGACCTCCACGATCGCCTTCGTCGGGTCGACGGTCAGGCCGAGCACGCTCGCTGCCTCGACCTCGTCCAAGCCGAGCAGGTAGTAGACGCGAGGACGGCTCGGCGACCGGGCGACGATGCCGCGGATCATCGGGAGCGCCCCCGCGTCGGGCGGCGGCGTCACCTTCGTCACCACCGTCGAGCCGAGCGGCACGAAGAAGAAGAAGTTCCCCTCCGCGTCGGACACCGTCGTCTGTGGAGACGGCGAGAGGACGCTCACCTCGGCGCCCTCGAGGCGACCGTGGAAGTCGACCGCGCCGGAGACGCGCACGAGGACCGGCAAGTCGGCGTCGGCGTCGGCGTCCGCTCCCGCGTCGCTCGGCCCGGCGTCGCCGGCGTCCTCATCCTCGACAAGAACGTCGGACGGCGCATCGACGCTCGTCGCGCCGTCCGACGTCGATGGCGTCTGCTGATCCGCGGCTCCAGCCTCCGCCGCCGGAACGTCGGGCGGCGACGCGTCATCATCCGAGCACGCCGCGAGCCATCCGCTCGCCATGAGAGATGCCACGCCCAGCGCCGCGCCTACCCGCCCTCGCCCCATGGGCGACCATCTATCGCGCGCGGACAAACGAGATCAAGATCCAATTCACGACACGGCCTCGCGAGAGCGCCTTCGCTAGAGGAGCGTCGACCGGTCCTTTGGCCTCGACCGTTGATGGCAGGGGTGAGGTCGGAGGTCAGTGTCGATCGCTCCGTGCAGGAACGCGTCGACGCACGGGTCGGGACGAGCCTGCGCCAGAAATATCGCCTCGACCGTGTGCTCAGCGTCGGATCGTGCGGCGCCGTCTACGAAGCGACGCACCGGAACGGGATGCGCGTCGCGGTGAAGGTGCTGCACCCCGAGATCGCCACAGCGAGCGACGCGCGATCTCCCTTCCTCCGCGAAGGGTACATCGCCAATCGGATCGACCACGCCGGCGTTGTCCGGATCCTCGACGACGAGACGACGACGCCATCGGCGCTGACGCTCGCGCGTCTCCTCGGCAACGGAAAGCTGGCGCTCGAAGCGCTCGACGCCGCGCTCGACGGACCGGCGTTCATCGTGTCCGCGGGCGGCACGCCGCGCCGCGCGAACGCGCGCGGCGCGAAGAAGCTCGCGGGCGACGGCGACCACTCATGCGTCGCTTCCCTTTCGGGAGGTCGCCCAGCTCGACAAGCTCAAAGGCGCCGCCGAGTAGCGCGGGGAGGCTCATCAGTCGAGCAGCTCGACGGAGGTCAGATCGCCGTTGCCGGGACTGCCCCAGCCGACGAAGAGGCTGCCGGACGGGAGCTCGGCGGCGAAGCCCGGGAAGCGTGCGGTCTGCACTTCTCCGACGCGCGAGAGCGCTTGGGTCGTGGGGTCGTAGACGATGACGTCGTTCGTCGCGGTGCCGTCGTAGCCGCCGACGATCGCGACGCGACCGCAGCGGAGCGGCACGAGTCCCGCGCTGGCGCGCGCCGCGGGGAGCTCTGCCGTGCGCGTCCAGGTGTCGCCGCTCGGCTCGAACACGTCCACGGCATCGACGTAGGCGCCGGAGGTGCTGCCGCCGACGATGATCGCGCGTCCGTCATCGAGCGCGGCGAGCGCCGCGTTCCAGCGTGGGCTCATGAGCGGCGACGCCGCCGTGAACTGCTGCGTCTTCGGATCGAAGAGCTCGACGTCTGCGAGCGCACCGGCCGACGTCAACTGCCACCACGCGCTTCCGGCGTAGCCGCCCGCGATGAGGACGCGTCCGTCCGCGAGACGGACCGCGGTGGCTCCCATCCGCGCGACCTTCATCGGCCCCACTGCGGTGAACTGCCCTGTCGCCGGATCGAAGAGCTCCGCCGCGTTCGTCGCGACGCTCTGGTGGAGCCCGCCCGCGATCAGCACGCGGCCGTCGGCGAGGAGCGTGGCCGTGTGCATCCGATGCGGCGCGCTCATCGGCTGCGTGAGCGTGCTCGTCTTGGTGGCGGGATCGTACAGCTCGGCGGATGTCGTCGCGTCCAGCGGCGAGACGTTGCCGCCGGCGACGAGGACCTTGCCGTTCGGCAGCAGCGTCACGGTATGGTCGCCGCCGCGATTCGCAGCGAGGCTCCCCGCGTCTGCCCAGGTCTCGCTCTCGACATCGAAGGCGTGCACCGCGCTACCGCCAACGGCGAGAACGCGATCGGAGAGCACCACGCCGAGGTACGGACCGCCGGTCGGGACCGCCGGCGCGCCCCGCGCGGTGAACGAAGCCTTGCAGACGAGCGGTGCCGCTCCATCGCCGGCGTCTGCGTCTGCATCGGCGCCGACGCCTGCGTCGACGAGACCACTGCTCGGTCCGGGACCAGCATCGCCGGTGTTCTGCACGGTGTTGATGGTGCAAGCTCCGAGCGCGACGACGATGGCCAGTAGATGCGCGGTCCTCATGACGGCCATCGTTCCTCACGTCGGCGCCCCGCGGTATCGTGGAGATCCACGGTGTAGCGATGTAGATAATGTGTCGCGTCTCGTGGTTTCCCACGGTGGCGTGTAGATGGACACACCGAAGCGGCGCCGCCCGCGCCACGCGCGCGTGAGAGGCACTGCGGGCAAATGGCGGGCCGCAATTTGACAGGTGGTGACTCGACAAGTGGTGACTTGACGGGGTGTAGACCTCATCGTGACCGGGTTTTGCGTGCAGTACGGGGCGGGCTCTTCGGTTTGAGGGCAATGACGTTGGCGAGCACGGTGATTCCGGCGTGAAATTCGGCTGCGAGGAGAGCCCTAGCCTCGTCGAAACGATCGCTCGGGTCCCAGCCACCGGGAGTCAGGATGGCCTGTGCGCCGGTGGCGCTCCAGCGCAGTCCGCTTTGCTTAAGACGCTGCGTCACGACCGTTTGCATGCGGCCTCGACGACGCCAGAGCCAATCATGAATCCCTGCGACTTCAGTGCTGCGTAGTTCATTCGCGTTCGGTTCTTGCGGAAGTACTTCACCTCGCGCGCCACGATCTCCTTCCTCGGATGCTTGGTCGCAAGGTGCTTGAGGGCGCGAATGATCTTATCGACGCCGTCGTCCTCGTCGCGGAGCACCTCGTGGTTTTCCACGATGAACGCTCGAACAGTACGTGGATCTCCACGATAGTCAGCGCGAGCGACGTGTCTACGCTGCGGCGTAATGGCCTTGTTCAGCTCTGACGATGATGCGGCTCGGGCGAGGGAGTTGATCGACGAGCTACGCAGCGCCACCGAGAACCTGCGGCATGCCGAGTCCGCTCTCGAGACCGCGAAACGAGAAGCCATCGATGCGCTGCACGCCGAGCGACAGCGGCTCGAGGAGGCGCGAGGGGAGCTCGAGCGCACACGCGAGCAGGCGATCCAGTCGGTCGCTGAAGCGCGCACGAAGCTCGAAGCAGCGGAGCGCCAGAGCATCGAGACACTCCGTCACACCTCGCGTGATGCCGTTCATCGCGTCGAGACGCGCGCCGCCGAGAGCATCGAAGCCGGCGGGCGCGTGCTCGACGAGCGTCGCGCCGCCGCGGAGGAAGCGATTGGGCAGGTCCGCGCGCATGCGCTCGGGACGCTGGAGGAGACGGCTGGGAGCATCGTTCATCAATTGCAGGACCGCGGCGAGCAGCTCGCGCACACCTTCCAGACGGCTGCGCAGCACGCAACGGAGCATGCCGTCGCGGCCTTGAGCGAAGCGCGCGACCAGATCGCGCATGGGCTCGAGAACGCCAGTCGAGAGATTCACCGCAATCTCGACGAGCACGGGGGATCGTGGATCGAGCGCGTCCTTCACAGCGCGAACTCGGTGCTGGGAAAGGTCCCCGTCGTCGGCGTGGTGTCGGAGGCGGTCGAGGGCATCGTTCACGAGCTGAACAAGAAGGACTGAGGTGTTCGTCCTCGAGCCTATCCCGCCCGTGAGCGCGCTCATGATGGCGCTCCGCATGGCGAAGGTCGCCGAAGGACCCTTGGGCTCCGACCTGACCGCGCTCGACACGCGCTTGCGGACGACGGCGCTGAAGGATCGCAACGCGTGGCTCGCGCTCTACGTCGACCTCGACGTCTTTGCCGGTCGCGTGTTGGAGGTGCATGGCGACACCGGCTTCGCAGGCACCGACAGAATCGTGAGCTTGTCGGCGTCGTCGAACCGAGCGAGCGATCTCCAGATCACGAACGTGCTTCAGCGCCAGACCTCGGACTGGCAAGCGCGCCTGAGCGAACAGCAGGCGCAGCTCCTCGACAAGTGCAAGCGCGGCGTCGAGGAGCTCCCCGTCGATTCGGAGCTCGACGCGACGCGAGGCGAGCGTGTCTTCCGTTTTACGGAGAAGCGGCATGGCGCATTCCTCGCTTGGTTCGAACAAGCCCTGCAGCTCTGGTTGGAGAACAACGAGACGCTCGTCGCGACACGCGCCAACGATGCTCTAAAGCAAATAGGGATTAGCGACGCCGAGATCGCGCCCCCGTCGCTGACGACAGGCGCAGTGAAGCGCTGGCAACGCTTCGAACATCGGGTCACGGACCCTGGCCTCCTCGACTCGCTGAGCTCGATGCAGCGATTCGTCATGTCAGGCGTCTCCGCCGCGACGAGCATCGGCTTCGTTGTTTCTCGAGTCCTCGACAGCGATCCGGCACGGAAGAGCACGGGCGCGCATGTGCTGTCTTGGGCCCTCGGGGCCACCTTCGTCATCGCGATCATCGTGGGCGTGTACACGCTTCCGAAGCGACGACGACAGGCCCGCGCGCGGCTCGAGGCTCAGGCGCGCGAGGCGCTGGAGGCCAAGACGCTGAAGGCCATCGCCGACACGCTGTCGCGCACCGCAGAAGCGCAGCGGAACGCGATTAGGAAGCAACTGACCTCGGAAGGGCACCGCCTGTCGCGTCCGTCCCCGTCGACGACGTCGCCGGAGCCGGTGAAGGCAAGTCCGTCGATTCGTCTTTCACCGCTAGACGTGAAGCGCTTGCGTGGGGAATGGCGTGAAGCGATCTCCGCGCGGATCGTGGAGCTTCGCGGGGAGCTGGCGTCGTGAGCGGATCGAGCGACGAGCTCCCCACAGGGACGACCTTGGGCCGGTATCGCCTCGAGGAGCTGCTCGGTGCGGGAGGGATGGGCGCCGTCTATCGCGCCCGTCACCTCGGAAACGACGATGTCGTCGCGATCAAGGTCTTGCGCCGATCCATCACCGCCGAGATGGAGGCACGGCAGCGCTTCTTTCGCGAAGGGCCCGCCGCGAACAAGGTGAAGAACCGCGGCACGGTGCGCGTGCTCGATAGCGGTTGGGACAAGGGGCACGCGTTCCTGGTGATGGATCTGCTCGAGGGAGAGACCGTCGAGCAACGCGCCGTCGCGAATGGCGGAACGCTGCCAGTGGCGGTGGCGATCGACATCGTCGCTCAGCTCCTCGACGTCCTCGCCTCGGCGCACGCGAACGGGACCGTTCACCGCGACATCAAGCCGGAGAACCTGTTCCTCGAGCACGACCTCGTGAAAGTCCTCGACTTCGGCATCGCGCGTGTCGCTGCGCTCGAGGCGAGCATCACGCAGTCGGGTGCGGCGCTCGGTACGCCCGCGTACATGGCGCCGGAGCAAGCGCAGGGTCGCCTCGAGCTCGTGGGACCCCAGACGGACCTGTGGGCCGCCGGCGCCACGTTGTTTCGCTTGCTGACGGGTCGATACGTGTACGCCGCCGCGACTCCGCAGCTCGTGCAAGCGGCGGCGGCGACGCAGCCGCCGCCACCCATTCGGACTCTGTGCCCGAAGCTCTCTCGCCAGCTCGCGGCCGTGATCGATACGGCGCTCGCGCCTTCGCCGCGCGCGCGCTGGGCGGACGCGCTCACGATGCTCGATGAGCTCTGCTCGGTGCCGGAGGCGCCCCCTCGTCGCCCCAGCCGCGCCATCGGACAACCCACGCCTGCGTCGTCGATGGCGCCGAAGGGGACGCCGGCGACGCCGGCAAGGCCTACAAAGGCAGGACACACCTCGCTCGAGAACGTGGTCGCGACGTTCGGAGTGAGGGGAACGACGACGACGATGGGGACGAGTAGCGTCGTCACGCCGGAGCGCGAGCGCAAGCGCCTCTGGCCCTACGCGACCGCGCTCGGTGTGCTCGCTGTCGTGGGGACAGGCATACTCGTTTGGCAGCGGGCGGGCGCCGGAGCCACGACATCGCCCGCGTCGTCCGTGTCCTCGGTGGTCGCGAAGGAGAGCCCCCGCGAGGAGCTCCTTCGATTCACGTCGGGGCACCTGAGCACGGATCGCGTGAGGGTCACGATCGACGGCGAGCCGCGAGGAGAGCTTCATGAGAGCACGACGCCCTTCGCGGTGACTCCGGGCGACCACGAGGTCCGCTTCGAGTGCGAGGGCTACCAGTCGCTCGCGATTCGCGAGAGATCCGGCGGGCCGGTACGAAGCATTACGCTCCGGCCGGAGTTCGCGCACATCACGGTGACCGCGGATCGCGATGCGCGAGTCGTCGTCCGCCTGGGTGGGTCGGTGCGGAAGCTCGAAGCGGGAACGCCCATCCGGCTCGGCGACGAGCCGGAGCTCTACGTCATCGTCGAACGTGCGAACTGTGACCCAGTCGAGCAGAGGATCACCATCGAACGGGGGCGCATTCCAAAGGCAAACATTACGCCTTCTCCGTGCCCGAAGTCGCCTCAGCCTCAGCCGGCGCCATCTCCGCCGTCAGCTCCAGCCAAGCGCTCGTGCGTGGGGGACGACCGCTTTACCTACTTGGATCCCGCGCATCCGAAACCCGAGGAGCGCGTCACGAGGCCCGAATGCAAGAACGACTCTGGCAAGTAGCACTCACGATCGTCGTCGGCGCAGTCCTCGTCGTTCCAAGCGCCGCGAAGGCGGACACATGCGACGACCTGCACGACCGAGCCGCGCAGCAGAAGCACGCCAAGCCGAACGATATGAAGTACCGGAAGGTGCTCCTCGAATCGTGTGTCTCGCAGCCCGAGTGCAATTCGGACACACGCTCGCACTGCAAGGCCTGGCTCGAGCAGCTTCTCGCGGAGATTCCGACCGTCATCCTGGATGCGAAGGAGCAGCATGCGACTGCCGGTGAGGTGGCGGTCGTGCCGGACAGCGTCGCGATCGATGGCGAGCGTGTCACCGACGCCGAGGTCCTCGCGGGTCACAAGGAGCACGAGTTGGATCCGGGGGAGCATACGTTCGTCTTCCGGCGTGCCGGCGCACAAGACGTGACGCTGAAGCGAGACATCCGCGCTTCGCGAGACTCGAAGCGTATCGCCGTCCCGGTGTTGTTCCGGCCACTCCCCGTGTCGATCCGCTTCGACGTCAAAGAGCGACAGTCCCGGGGTGACATGATCCCGGTCGTCCCGGAAGCGATCTTGATCGATGGAGCTCCGGTGAGACATCGCGAGGCGATGGCGGGAATAGCGCCGTACGAAGTCGCGCCCGGAAAGCACACCTTCGTGTTCATGCGCGCGGGGAGCGCGCCGGTCTCGGTCGAGCAGGAGATCGCGGCGTCTCCGAGCTCTCCGATCGTGATCTCGGCGCGATTCGAGGCCACGCGCAAGCCCGAGGTCGCGCCGTCGGCGACGGTGGTCGAACCTGCACCGGAGCCGAAGAGGTCCGGAACATCGTGGGGGGCCATCGGTCTCGGTACGGCCGCGGTCGGTGCGGTCGGGCTCGGGCTCGGCGTGTACTTCGGAGCAAAGGCCATGTCGCTGCAGAACGACGCGAAGTGCCCCGAGAACAAGTGTGGTGCCGACGGCGATCCGTCCGTGCTGCGGGACGCCAAGTCCGCCGCGAACGTCTCGACCGCCCTCTTTGTCGCGGGCGGCATCCTCGGCATCGGCGGGCTCGCGATCTTGCTCCTCTCGCCGTCGCCGTCGTCTGCCGCCACGGTGCGACTGCGCTCCGTAGCCTCCGGCGAGGTCGCTGGCGCCGTTCTCGAAGGAGCCTTCTGATGAGTCGCGCTGTCGCGCTCTCATGCTTCGCCGCCGCGTTCATCGGTTGCGCAGCGGTGCTGGGGATCGACGATCCCGAGATCACGTCGTCGGAGACCGACGGCGGCAGCACGTCGTCCGGCTCGACGAGAACGAGCACGAGCTCCAGCAGCTCATCGAGCTCGGGTGGATCGCCGTGCGAGCCGGACGAGTGCGCGAAGTCCGGTACAGTCTGTCGGCCTCGAGCGTGCAACGCGGAGCGAACCGCTTGCGAGGACGGCACCGCCGCGCCCGCGAACACGACCTGCGAAGGCGGCGGCAAGTGCGACGGCGGCGGCAAGTGCAGTTGCGATCCCGACAAGAACGAGAGCTCCTGCCCAGAGGCAGAGCCGGTCTGTGATCCCGACGCGCGCGTCTGCCGTGGCTGCCAAGGCGATCCGGAGTGCGCGTCTTCCAAGACGGGGAAGGTGTGCGCTCAAGGCCGGTGCAGCGTCTGTTCGGCGACGAACCCGGCCGCGTGCACCGCGGCTATGCCGGTTTGCGACGAGAGCAAGGGCACATGCCGCCCCTGCGCGAACGACGCCGACTGCGCGACGAATCCCGCCGGAGGCGTCTGCTTGAACGGCGCGTGCAAGCCGTGTTCTCCGAGCAACGCGAGCGCGTGCGCCGGCGCGACACCGAGCTGTTCGGCCGACGGCGTCTGCCGCGGATGCCAAGAGGCCGGCGGCGACTCGTACTGCACCAACACCAACTCGACGCTGCCGGTCTGCGGCGCGACGGGCGACTGCGTCGAGTGCGCGCCGGGGAAGACGGCGCGCTGCGGAGCAGGCAAGCCCGTCTGCAACGCGAGCGGTTCGTGCGTGCCCTGCACGAGCGACACGCAGTGCGCCGGGAACCCGTCCGGCTCCGCGTGCGACGTCGCCTCCGGCCAGTGCCGCGTGTGCACCGCATCGAACACCAACGCGTGCGCCGGCTCCACGCCGATTTGCGGCACGAGCGGCACGTGCGTCCCATGCACGAGCGACAACCAGTGCGCAGGAAAGCCCGGCGGCCCGGCCTGCAATACCGCCACCGGTCAATGCCGCCAATGCACGAGCACGAACACCGCCGCATGCACGGGTTCCACTCCCGCGTGCCTCGCCAGCACCAACTCCTGCGTTCAGTGCTCCGCGAGCAACACGACGGCATGCGGCGGTTCCACACCCTTCTGTGACTCGGCTCTCGGCGCCTGTCGCGGCTGCGTGCCGGCCGACTGTACCGGGGCGAATCCGGTCTGCCTCCAAGGCACCATCTGCGGTGAATGCTCGGCGTCGAACACGACGCGCTGCACAGGGACGAAGCCGATCTGCAATGTATCGATCGCGACATGCCAAGGATGCACGAACGCGTCCGAGTGCACTGGAAAGCCAAGCGGGAGCGACTGCAACCTCGCGACCGGGGCTTGCTACACGTGCGGGGCGAACCCGGTCGCGATGAACTGGGTCAACCAGACGAACGTACTGCAGCCACCGGGGGCGCATATGCGCAGCAGCGTCGCGGCGACGACCTTCCCGCAGGGGATCCTCTTCATCGGTGGTCACACGATCTCGCCTCCGAGCGGTGGCTCGCTCGGCCGAGCAGGCGACTCGTACTATTTTACGAGCGCGACGGGGTGGCAGAAGGTGCAGTCTCCGACCGTGCCGGATCAGCTAGGCCGGACCGACACCGCGATCGCATATGACGCGAAGAACGCGCGCTTCATCGTGTTCAGCGGGCTGGGCGAGAGCGGCACGCTCCCCGGCTCGACCTGGGCGTTGACGTCGGCCACGACGGCGAGCGCAGCGTGGACCCAGATTCTACCTGCCGGCGGCGGCAACCCGACGCAACGTTACGCACACGCGATGACGTATCATCCGGGCCGCGAGTCCGTGATCATGGTCGGCGGCTTTGCGGGCACCTATGGAAGCTCGACCTTCGCCGCAGAAGCGTGGGAGCTCCGCAACGGCGCGTGGTCGCCGATCTGCGGCTCGCCGCCAGCCGGCGGCTGTCCGTTCAGCGGCCGCGCCTACCTCGGCCTCACCTACGATGCGCTTCGCGCCGTCATCGTCATGTTCGGCGGTCAGTTTGGCGTCGGCACCCAGTCGCTCGGCCTGTCGGGAGAGACGTGGGAGCTCGATCTCGCCACGACGCCGACATGGACCAACCGTACGCCGGTCGACGTGACCAAGAGCCCCGCCGGACGCAGCCGCGTCGGGCTCGCGTATCATCCTGGCCGTCAGACCGTCATCGCGCACGGGGGAAGCAGCGACGGGAGCAACCCGCGAAGCGACACCTGGGAGTGGAACGGCACGTGCTGGACTCAGCTCCCCGGCACCCCGCCGCCCGCGTACAACTACCGCACCGGCTTTGCCTACAGTCCGGGCCACGGCGGCGTGGTGGCGATCGGCGGGACGCTCTCGGACAACACAACACCGGTGCCGGACGTCTCGTACGGTCAGTGAGCACCGTCGTTCCTCGACGTCTCGCGACGGGAATTGGCGGACCCACGACAGTTGCTCGATGCGTACGTATTCGGTACGAGTTGGACGAAGGTAGAGCCGCTCGTCTTCCCCGCGGGGGCAACCCGTCCGTCTGGCCGGATGTGGGGCTCGCCTATCATCCAATTCGAAAGTCGGTCATTCTCCACGGAGGTCTCTCGCCGACGGCTGCGGGTTCCGACGGACACATGGGAGTGGAACGGCACCTGCTGGGCTCAGCTCAGGCGGCACCCGGTGTCTTCTTCCGCGCGATGGCTTTCAGCCCGGTCCAAGGCGGTATGGTCGTCGCGGGTGGCTACACCTATCCCGCGCCCCATCCAGTCAGCGACGTCTCGCTGGGATTTTGACGGCGTGATGTACGCACGCCGTCCGTGACGTCGCGGCGGCGCGCGATGATACGCTGCGGGTCGATGGGGTCGCCGTCGCTGACGCACGAGGGGTTGCTGCTCCTCTTCAAGAACCGCCCCGAGCTTGCAGCGGAGCTCCTGCGCGACGCGCTCGGCGTTGCCCTTCCGGCGTACGTCGAGGCGCGGCTCGACTCGGCGGACCTGACCGACGCGCAGCCGACGGAGTACCGCGCGGACCTGGTCATCCTGCTCGTCGACGGCAAGCCCGTCCTCGGGATCGTGCTCGAGGTGCAGCTCGAGCTCAAGAAGGGCGACCGCAAGCTCTATACGTGGCCCGTCTATGTCGCGAACCTCCGCGCACGGCTCGAGTGTCCCGTCTGCGTGCTCGTCGTGACGCCGAGCGAGGCCGTTGCGGAGCGGGCTCGAGCGCCGATCGAGCTCGGTCCCGGCTCCACCGTCACGCCGTTTGTTGTGGGGCCGAAGGCTGTGCCCATCGTCCGCGACGCCGCGGCCGCCGCGCGCGATCCGGAGCTCGCCGTCCTGTCCGCGATGGCGCATGGCAAGGACGAGCCCGACGTCGCGATCTCGGTCGCCACCACCGCGCTGGCAGCCTGCCGCCACCTCGACGACGAGCGTGCCATGTTGTACCTTGATCTCGTCGCCGCCTCGCTCGGGAAGGCTGCACGCACCGCGTTCGAGGACCTCATGGGCCAGGGGAACTACGTATTCCAGAGCGACTTCTTCAAGAAGCACCTCGCCGAGGGCAAGGCTGCGGCCAAGGCCGAGGGTAAGGCTGCGGGCAAGGCTGAAGGCATCCTCGAGATCCTCGATGCTCGCAAAGTCGCCGTGTCGGACGAGCAGAAGGGGCGCGTCCTTGCGTGCACCGACATCGCGCTCCTCGGCCGCTGGCTCCGTAAGGCCGTCGCCGTCACCTCGGCCGAAGAGCTCTTCGTCGAATAGCTCGCTGATTCCCGGTCGCGCACGATCCCATTCAGACGCTGCTCCGGAGCATGCTCGAGGCGGTGCTGAACCGAAAGATCGCCGAGCTCGAAGTGCTCAATCCGCACATCCACGGAGAGCAGGGCGGCGCCAAGAGCATCCAGCTCGACATTCGTGTTCGGCTCACCGATGGCACGTCGACGTCGAGATGCAGCTCCGCGCCGAGAACGCGCTCGTCGAGCGCCTCCTCTTCTACGCCGCGCGTGAATACTCCGGCCAGCTCGTGCGCGGAGGCCATCCTCGTCGTATGGATGGTCGCACCGCTCTTCCCTGACCTCGAGCAGTACCACTCCGTCTTCGAGCTTCGAGAGCGCCGGACCAACAAGCGCTTCTCGGAGCAGCTCGCGATCCACGTCCTTCAGCTCGGGTTCATCGATCGCGACGTCGACGGCGCAGCCTCCACACGCGACGACGCGCTCCGCCGCTGGGGCCGCGTCCATCACCGAGCTCGTCTTCGAAGAGCTCGGGACGCCGCACGAGGTCGTCACCCTCGACATCCCGAAGGGCGAGACTCGGAAGCCCGAGTTCAAGAAGCTGAACCCCAACGGGAAGGTCCCGACCATCGTTCACGACGGCACCATCCTCTGGGAGTCGAGCGCGATCACGATGTACCTGGGCGAGACGTTCGGCGTCGACAAGAAGCTCTGGCCCGCCGCTGGCCCGAAGCGCGGTGAGGCCATGAAGTGGGTCACCTGGAGCAACGTCACGCTCGGCGAGGCGATCGGACGGTGGACCCGCCACACGTCCGATTGGTTCCCCGCGGACGAGCGCAACGCGAAGGCCGGCGAGACGGCGAAGAAGGACCTGAACGAGTGCCTCGCGATCCTCGACCGCGCGCTCGACGGCGCGACCTTCCTGCTCGGTGACTTCACGCTCGCCGACGCGCACGTGAGCGGGTTCCTCGATTGGCTCAAGGCGATGAAGTACGACGTCTCGACCTACGCGCACATGACGGCGTGGCTCGGTCGGATCGTCGCGCGCCCGGCCTACCAGCGCGTGACCGCCCGCGAAGGAGCTACGGCAACTGGAACATGAGGCTCCGGCTTCGGAGGTAGGCCATGAGGCCGGTGCGCTCCTCCTTCGTGACCTTCCACTTGTGGGCGCCGCTGTTGGGCTTCAGCGTCTCGATGGCGCCGGTCTCCGTGCTGATCTTCTCGATCGACTTGCCGTCGACGGCGATGCCGAGGATGGTCTCGTCCGAGAGATCGACGAGCACGGTGGGGTTGTGCACCGCCATCTTCGCGTGGCAGCTGCCGCACGACGGAGAGCCCTCCTCGTAGCGCTGCTGGCCGAGCGCGACGTCGGCGTCGCTGTACTGGGTCACCTTGAGCGTGGCCTTCTGCGTGACCTTCCCCGACGTCGCCGTGATCGTCGTCTCTCCCGCCTTCTTGCTCTTCACGAGGATGAGCTGCAGCTTGCCGTCGAGCGCGTCGGGCAGGTTCTCCACCATCGCCTTCGTGATGGTCAGCGGCTTGCCCTGCAGCTCGGCGACGGACGGATCGCCGAAGCTGACCTTCGGCGGCGTGTCGGCGAAGAACGCGACCGGCGCGACGTAGTCGTTCGTGCCGTCGTAGCCCGTGTAGTAGGTCTTCGCGTCCCCCTGCGGGTGGAAGCTCTCGAAGCCCTCGAGCGAGATGGACGTCTCCTTGGTGACGCCGTCGTCCGTCTGACCCCCGGCGTCGCCGGCGCTGCAGCCCGCCGCCAGCGCGGCCGCGCAGATTCCCACCACGAAGCTTGCCTTGATCGCCTTGTCGAAGTCGCGCATCGGATTCTCCTGTCGCCTCCGAACGACAGCAGCGAACATGCCAGCGGCGATCGCCTCGAGGACCCGGGAAAATGCGCGCAAACGCGCGACGGACCGCTCATGCGCGGCGCGCCCTGTCTCCAGCCCGTGACACGCGTGGCCGCGCAAATACCAGTGCGAGCACGGGGTACACGCGCCCCGCGCGATCAGCGGTCGAGGAGGCCGACGATCACCATCACGAGCTCGTTCGCGTCCACCGGCTTCGGCACGTGCGTGTTGAAGCCCGCGGCGATCGCCTCGACGCGATCGCGCGAGCGCGCGAGGGCGGTCAGCGCGACGGCCGGGATCTGCCCGCCGTCGGTCGCCGCGTAGCCGCGGAGCTCGCGGATCAGCGCGCGGCCGTCCTTCTCGGGCATGTTGATGTCGCTGACGAGCACGTCCGGCCGTCGCGCTCGGATGCACGCGAGCGCCTCGTCCGCCGAGCTCGCCGACACGACCGTCGCGCCGGCCGCCTCGAGGATGGCGGTGATGATCTCGCGCGCCTCCTCCTCGTCGTCGACCGTCACCACCGTCACGCCGCCGAGCTTCTTCATCGGCGGATCGACCGCGGAGGACGACTGGGCCGGCGACCACGCCGACGTGCGGATCGGCAGGCGTACCGTGAACGTCGCGCCCTTGTCTTCGCCGTCGCTCGTCGCCGTGATCGCGCCGCCGTGCAGCTCGACGATGTGGTGCACGATCGAGAGCCCGAGGCCGAGCCCGGCGGTGCGGTTGCTCGCGTCGCCGGCCTGCTCGAACGCGCCGAACACGCGCGGCAGGAACGCCGGCGCGATCCCCTTTCCGTCGTCGGCGACGACGATCTCGAGCGCGGAGCTCTCACGGCGCGCGCGGACCCGGACCTGCCGCCCCGCCGGCGTGAACTTCACCGAGTTCGAGGCGAGGTTCCAGATGACCTGCCGGAACCGATCGGGATCGACCACCATCGAGCCGACGTCGGCGTCGATCGCGACGTCGACGGAGACGCCCTTTCGCTCGGCGGCGATGCGCGCGGGCTCGAGCGCCGCTTCCATCGCCGGGGCGACGCGCTCGAGCGCGAGGTTGAGGCGCATCTTGCCGGAGGCGATGCGCGTGACGTCGAGCAGGTCCTCGATCAGCTGGACTTGTGCGTTGGCGCTGCGCTCGATGACGTCGAGCCCGCGCGCGAGCTGCGCCGAGCTCGAGGTCCCGCTCTTGAGCAGGCTCGCCCATCCGACGATCGCGCCGAGCGGATTGCGAAGGTCGTGCGACACGCGGGCGAGGAAGTCGTCCTTCGCCAGCGTCGCCGCCTCGGCGGCGTCGCGCATGACGCCGAGCTCGGTGTGGAGGCGCACGTTCTCGAGCGTGGACCCGAGCTGCGTCGCGGCCGAGGCGAAGAGGAGCCGCTCCTCCGCCGTGAACGGCGTGCTCCTTCGGCGCGCGATCGCGAGCACGCCGACGACGTCGCCTTCGCGAAGGATGGGGACGAAGAGCGCATGCGCGAGGCGGCGCCGTCGTACGATCGCGGCGTACTCCTCACCGATCGACTCCGTCGAGGCGTCGAGGTCGTCGAAGGCGAGCGGCTGCCGGCTCTGGATGACGCGCGCGATGGGAAAGCTCGCCGGGAAGTGCCGCGCCTCCGGCTGCTCGTTCACCACGTCCTCGTCGCCGTGCGGGACGAACGCCTCTCGTCGCATGCGCTGGGCGGCGTCGACGGTCCAGATGCTCGTGAAGTCGGCGCGCGCCGGGACGAGGACGGAGAGGAACTGCGAGAGGAGCGCTCGTCGCTCGAGGCCGGTCCCGAGCGCGGAGGCGACGGCGAGCAAGAACTCGCTCTTCGCGAGCTCCTCCTCGGCGACGCGCCGAGCCTTCACGAGCGCGGTGATGTCCACGACCACCGCGATGACGGCGTTGATCGCGCCGCTCGGGTCCTTGAGCGGCGCGCAGGTGAAGTCGAGGAAGAGCCGCTCGTCGCCGTGGTGATGCTCGAACTTCACCTCCGCCTCCGTGACGTGGACCGGAGCGCCGGTGACCTTCACCTGATCGAGGAGGCCGACGAAGCTGTTGTCGCGCACGTCGGGGAGGGCCTCGAAGAGCGGCTTGCCGATGACGTCGCGTCCGTTCACGAGCGCGCGGTACGGTTCGTTCGCGAGCGCGAACGTGTGCTCCGGTCCCTCCAGGATCGCGATCGCGACCGGCGCTTGCATGAAGGTCTCGAAGAGCTTTCGGCGCTCGGTCTCGGCGTGGGCGAGGAGCCGCGTGCGCTCGTCCTCGAGCGCCCGTGTCTCGGTCGCGTCGCGGAAGACGAGCACGACGCCGCTCATCGCTCGTCCCTGCGCCCGGATCGGCGCGGCGCTGTCCACGATCGGGATCTCGCGGCCGTCCCTTCGAAGGAGCAAGGTGTGGTTCGCGAGGCCGACGACCACGCCCTCGCGCAGCACACGGTCGACGGGGCTCTCGACCACGGCGCGGGTGTGCTCGTTCACGAGCCGGAAGACCGAGGCCATCGGTCGCCCGTTGGCCTCGTCGAAGGACCACCCGGTCAAGGCCTCGGCGACCGGGTTCATGTACGTCACGAGCGCGTTCGTGTCCGCGGCGATGACGGCGTCGCCGATGCTCGCGAGGACGGTTCGGTTGAACTCGTCGGAGGCCTCGCGCAAGAGCGCCTGCTTGCGCGTCTCGAGGTAGCGCACGACCGCCTTCGACAGCTTCTTCAGCGCGTCGCGCTGCGACGGCGTCAGCTCGCGGGGGCGGCGATCGATGACGCAGAGCGTGCCGAGCTTCACGCCGTCGGCGACCGTCAGCGGCGCGCCGGCGTAGAACACGACGTGGGGCTCGCCCACGACGAGCGGGTTCGTCTTGAAGCGCTCGTCGTCGCGCGCGTCGCGCACGGTGAAGACGTCGTCGTCGCTTTGGATCGCCTGAGCGCAGAACGCGACGTCGCGCGGCGTCTCGTTCGCGTTCAGGCCGGTCTTCGCCTTGAACCACTGGCGCGTCTCGTCGACGAAGCTCACGAGCGCCACCGGTACGTCGCAGATCGCCGCTGCGACCTGGACGATCTCGTCGAGCGCCTCGTCCGGCGCAGTGTCCATGATCGCGTAGTCGGCGAGGACGCGGAGCCGCGCGCGCTCCATCTCGGAGGTCATGTGGCGCCCACTCTATGACCCGGCGCCGCTGCGCGCCATCAGCGACGAGAAGTCGCGTCAGAACGCGGCGTCGAGGCTGAACTCGCCGGTGACGCCGACCTGGTAGGCGGAGACGCGGCGCTCGAAGAAGTTCGCGAGCTCCTGCACGTCCTGGAGGTCCATGAACGGGAAGGGGTTCTTTACGCCGTATTGCTTCTCGAGGCCGAGCGTCGCGAGGCGCTGATCGGCGATGAACTGGAGGTACTGGCGGACCTCGTGCACCGACATCCCCGCGATGCCGCCGCCGAGGAGGTCCTCCGCGAACGCGGTCTCGCAGTCGATCGCCTCCGCGAGCATCTTGCGCACGTCGCGCTCGAACGACGCGTCGAAGAGCTCCGGCTCCTCGCGCCGCACCGTCTCGACGACCTCGAACGCGAACGCCATGTGCGCGCTCTCGTCGCGGAAGACCCAGTTCGTGCCCGCGGCGAGCCCGTGGAGGAGGCCGCGCGAGCGGAGGAAGTACACGTAGGCGAACGCGGCGAAGAAGAAGAGACCCTCGATGCACGCCGCGAAGCAGACGAGGTTCAGGAGGAAGCGGCGCCGGTCTTCGCGCGTCTCGAGGCGATCGAGGGAGGCGATCGAGTCGATCCAACGGAAGCAGAACTGGGCCTTCTTCTCGATCGACGGGATGTTCTCGATCGCGGCGAACGCGCGGGCGCGCTCCTCCGGATCGGGGACGTAGGTGTCGAGGAGGGTCAGGTAGAACTGGACGTGGAGGGCTTCCTCGTAGAGCTGGCGCGAGAGGTACATCCGCGCCTCGGGCGCGTTGACGTGCTTGTAGAGGTTGAGCACCAGGTTGTTCGCGACGATCGAGTCGCCGGTCGCGAAGAACGCGACGAGGCGCTGGATGAGGTGACGCTCCGAGGCGTTCATCTTGGTGCGGAGGTCGCCGGTGTCGGTCGCGAAGTCGACCTCCTCCACCGTCCACGTGTTCTTGATCGCCGCGCGGTACATCTCGAAGAACTTCGGGTACGCCATCGGGCGGAGGGTGAGGCACATCCCCGGATCGAGGATATGGGCGGGACGCGTGACGGCGCTCACTGGCACGCCTCGCAGCTCTCGGGGTTCTCGAGCGAGCACGCGACGGCGGCCTGGTCGGTCGTGGTCGTGGGCGCAGGCGTCGGGGACCAACCCTTCTCCGCCGGTGCCGGCGGGGCTTCGACGGTCGCCTTCGCGATGCGCGTCGCGGGGCGCGAGCGGAGGTAATACGTCGTCTTGAGGCCCTTCTTCCACGCGTAGAAGTACATGCTCGAGAGCTGCCCGATGTTCGGGCTCTCGATGAAGAGGTTCAGCGACTGGCTCTGATCGATGAACGCGCCGCGATCGGCCGCCATGTCGACGAGCGAGCGCATCGGGATCTCCCACGCCGTGCGGTACACCGCGCGCAGCTCCGCCGGGAGCTCCTCGAGCGACTGCACCGAGCCCTCCGCGAGCTTGAGGCGCGCGCGCATCGCGTCGGTCCAGAGCCCGAGCTTCTTGAGCTCGACGACGAGGTAGCGGTTCACCTGGAGGAAGTCGCCCGAGAGCGTCTCGCGCTTGAACAGGTTCGAGACCTGCGGCTCGATGCACTCGTAGCAGCCGGCGATGCTCGCGATCGTGGCGGTCGGCGCGATCGCGACGATGAGCGAGTTGCGGAGGCCGCGCGCCTGGACGCGCGTGCGGAGCGCGTCCCAGCGCGCGGGGTCGGAGGGCGTCACGCCCCACGCGTCGAACTGCAGCTCCCCGCGCGCCGCGCGCGTCTCCGCGAAGGCGGGGTGCGCGCCGCGCTCGTCGGCGAGCTCGGACGAAGCAGTGAGCGCGTGGAAGTAGACCTCCTCGGAGATGCGCCGCGACAGCGCGCGGGCTTCGGGCGCGTCGAAGGGGAGGCGGAGCTGGAAGAAGACGTCCTGGAGCCCCATGAGGCCGAGGCCGACGGGGCGCCAGCGCGCGTTCGAGGAGCGCGCGGTGTCGAGCGCGTAGTAGTTCAGGTCGATGACGGCGTCGAGCTGCCGCACGGCGGTGCGCACCGTGCGCGCGAGGCGCTCCCAGTCGAAGGCGCCGTCGACGACGTGGCGACCGAGGTTGATCGAGCCGAGGTTGCACACCGCGGTCTCTTCGTTCGAGGTGACCTCGAGGATCTCGGTGCAGAGGTTCGAGAGGTGGACGACGCGGCCGGGGAGAGCGGTCTGGTTGCAGGCCTTGTTCGACTTGTCCTTGAACGTCATCCAGCCGTTGCCGGTCTGGGCGAGCGTCCGCATCATCCGCGCGTAGAGGTCGCGCGCCTTCACCTTCTTCTTCGCGAGCCCGCGGTCCTCCGCGTCGACGTACGCTTGCTCGAAGGCCTCGCCGAAGAGATCGGGGAGGTGCGGGACGTCCTTCGGATCGAAGAGGCTCCACTCGCCGTCGAGCTCGACGCGGCGCATGAAGAGGTCGGAGACCCAGTTCGCGAGGTTCAGGTTGTGCGTGCGCGCGGCCTCGTCGCCGGTGTTGTCGCGGAGCTCGAGGAACTCCTCGACGTCGGCGTGCCACGTCTCGAGGTACACGCAGCAGGCGCCCTTGCGCTTGCCGCCCTGGTTCACCGCCGCGACCGACGCGTCGAGCGTCTTCAGCCACGGGACGATGCCGTTCGAGTGGCCGTTCGTGCTCTCGATGAGCGAGCCGCGGGAGCGGACGCGGTGGTAGGCGAGGCCGATGCCGCCGGAGAACTTCGAGAGGAGCGCGACGTCGGTGTACTTCTTGTAAATCGTCTCGAGGTGGTCGTCGGGCGAGTCGAGGAGGAAGCAGCTCGAGAGCTGCTCGTGGCGCGTGCCGGCGTTGAAGAGGGTGGGGGAGCTAGGCAGATAGCGCAGCGTCGAGAACTGCTCGTAGAGGTCGAGCGCCTCGGCGACCGTCTCCGAGAGCGCGCACGCAATACGGAGAAAGAACTGCTGCGGCGTCTCGATGACGAGGCGCGAGGTGGGGTGTTTGAGGAGATAACGGTCATAGACCGTGCGAAGTCCGAAATACTCGAACTCTCGATCACGCTTCGGGTCGATCGCGTCGTTGAGCTTCCGCGCGTTCTGGACGACGAAGCCGGCGAGGCGATCGTTGACGATGCCGAGGCGCTGGCCCGCGAGGACGGACTGCGAGAAAGACTGGATATCCTGATTGCGGACTTCCTTTTCGACATACGCGGCGAGGAGGCGCGCCGCGAGCTTCGCGTATTGCGGCTCCTCGACGATGTACGCGGCGGCGGTCTGGATCGAGAGGCGATCGAGCTCGCTCGTCGTCGCGCCGTCGTAGAGGCCGCTGATCGTCTTCAGCGCGATGCGCATCGGATCGACGTCGGTGAGCCCGGACGCGCAGCGCCCGACCGCGCGGACGATCTTGTTCAAGTCGACCGCCTCCGTGCGACCGCTCCGCTTCGTCACGCGCATCGACGTGCCGGGGGCGACGCTCTCGGGCTCGCTGTCGGGCGGCGGCTGCGAGGGGACGAGCTGAGGACGGAACGGCGACGTGCCGTTCGCGGACGGAATGCGATCGATGTTCATGGCGTGAGCCTCCCGTCGCGAGCGGGACCTGCCCGCGCGCGCACCTGATGGTCCACCGACCTCGTCCCCTCGAACGAGCACCGTCACGCGCGCGGACGCCGAAGCACCGAGCGAGTCACGGACCACGCCGCCTCCCGCGAGGCGCTGGGTCGGACCGCGACGAGATGTCTCCTCGTCGCGGATGGCTGGCAGGTTTTCGGACTTCGAGCGCTACCGGCGTTTCCGCCGGTTTTCCTACTCACCGTCGCTTCCCAGCCTCCACGTGGAGACCAGTGCACGGACGGCTCTCGTTCTCGTCACCGCTGCGGGGCAGCCCCGGACTCACACCGGGTTCCCTTCGCCTGAGCATATGCGCAGGCAGAACCAGTCACGACCCACTACATACAGTGGACCGCGTGTTCAGGTCAACAAGATGTTGTGGGGATCTGCTCTGAACTGGTGAGCAGCACTTTCCGCATGTTCCCCGCCTGGCGTCAGACCGTGGCGAGCTCGGAGGCGGGCACGGGGACCCAGCCCGGGCGTCTCGCGAGGCGCGCGGCGAGCGGGCGGTACGCGAGCGAGAGGAGCACCGTCCACACGACGTCGCCGAGGAGCGTCGCGCCGAAGAAGGGGATCGCGGCGACGTAGCAGGCCGCGAGGCCGCTCGCGTCGTGCGTGTACATGCGCGAGCCGAGCCAGACGCCGAAGTTCGAGAGGAGGAAGAACCCGCATGCGCCGAGGACCGCCGCGCCGATCGCGCCGCCCTTTCGCGCGCGGAGGGCGCGCCCGAGCGCGGCCTGGACGACGAAGCCGCCGTAGACGAACGGCGTCAGCGCGCTCACGACCGGGTAGCCGCGGAGCGCCGCGAGCGCGGCGTCACCCACGAACATCGCGACCACGACGAGCGCGGTCGCCGCCCACGGTTTCATCGTCCGGCCCGCGAAGACCGCCGTCGCCCCCACCGGCGCGAAGTTCGGCGGATGCGGGACGATACGAAGGACGACGCAGAGGGCCACGAGGAGCACCGGCAACATGGGCCCCTCGTAGGCCAGCTCCGCCGCGCACGCAATTCGAGCGCGGCGTGCGCTCTCGCGGTCGAACCGAGGTGGTTCAACGTTTCGTGTTCGCGGCGGCGCCGACGCCGATCGCCACGCCTGCATAGACCGTCGTGACGTCGGCGTTCTGTGTGGGCGGCGGCGCGCCGGGTTGTTCGAACCTGGCGGGCGATTGCCAGAGCTGCGCGAAGGCGCAGACGGCGACGATCGAGACGAAGGCGCAAGCTTCGCCGTCGACGACCCACAACGGGTCCTTCGCCGCCAGACGCGTGAAGCTGCCGCCGAACGCGAAGTGCTTCCACGAGACGTCGAGGAACCCTCCCGTGCCGAGGTCCATCGTGCGCATGCGCCGGTGGCGGCGGCCTTGGTCTTCGTCGCCGGCGATGAGCTCGGTGCGGAGCGCGAGCCCCAAGGTCGGGCCCAGCGATACGACGACGTCCTCGACGTTGATCGCCACCGCCACCTCCGCGGCAGAGAGCTGGACGAGGCTCGCTTTGACCTCGTCGTTCTGGAGCCCGTAGCCCTCGATTCCGGCGTGGAAGAGCAGCGCGACGTTGTCGGAGAGCCGGAGCCCGGGGCCGATGTAGAGCTGCGAGCCGATGCGGCCCTCGAGGCCTGCGCCGCCGCCGTGCAAGTTGACGCCGAGACGCGATCGCATCGACGCTCCGAAGACCGTCCCGAAGGTGGCGCCATACAAGAAGAGCCCGCCGGACCACGAGCGGTACGCCGCATCGTCGAGCTGGACGCTCTGTCGCGCCGCCGACGCGCCGAGCGCGAGCGCGAACCCTTCGTCGAGCTTCGCGCTCTTCGGCGGCGGTGGCGGCGCGGGTGGCTGCTGCGCCGCCGCGGACGTGGACACAGTCAGAACGAAGAGGAGCCCGAGCGCCGACGTCGCCGGCGACGAAGCGGTCATCTTCCTCAGACGGAGCGCGAGCGCGAGCGATTCAGCCGACCGTCGCGTGGAAGGGGCCGGTGACCTCGAAGGTCGTGCCGCCGCGGCGGCCGCGCTGGGAGCTGAAGTAGAGGCGGCGGCCCGACGGATCGAACGCGGGGCCCGTGATCTCGCTGTCCGCGTAGCCGACGAGCTGGAGGAGCGGCTTCGGCTCGCCGGACGGCGTGATCGCGACGACCTTCATCCGGCCGCCGTCCTCCGCGACGAGCACGTCGCCGGAGGCCGAGACGGTGACGTTGTCGACGCCCGTCAGGACCGGCGCCTCGAACGCCGCCGCGTCGTAGAGCAGCCGCAGCGTCGAGGTCTTCGTGTCGTAGGCCCGGATGCGGTTGTCGCCCTTCGACGAGAAGTACACGACGCCGTCGTGCCACCAGATCCCTTCGCCGCCGTTGAAGCGAAGAGCGCCGGCGACCTGGTACCGCGTCGGCCTCTTGCCCGTGAAGAGCGGGTCCGGCACCGGGCGCCACGCCACCGCGTCGCCCGCCGCGACGGCGACCTCCAGCGTGCCGGCGGAGAGATCGGGGAAGCCGCTCGGGACGAAGCGGTAGAGACAACCGTCGGGCTCGTCCTCCGTCAGGTAGAGATGGTGGAGGATCGGGTCGACCGTGACCGCCTCGTGCTTGAACGCGCCCAGCGCCGGGCGCGCCGCCGCGGGGACCGCGTTCTTCGGATCGCACTCGTGCACGCGACCGCGCGCGTGCTCCTCGCACGAGAGCCAGGTCCCCCACGGCGTCGGTCCGCCCGCGCAGTTGTTGCTGGTGCCGCGCAGGATGGCATACGCGTCGACGACCTCGCCCGACGCGTCGAAGCGCAGCGCGCCGGCGCCGCCCTTGCCCTTCGTCTCCTCGGAGTTGGAGACGTAGATCCAGCCGCCGTCCTCCGTCGCGAACGTCGCGCCGCCGTCGGGCGACGCGTGCCAGACGTACGGCTTCCCCGCGACGACGACGTCGTGCGTCTGCGCGACGACGCGCGACGTGAAGCCGGGGGGCAGCCGGACGCCGTTCGCGTCGGGGCCGCCGAGCGGACCGATCTCGGCGATGCGCGAGACGAGCCGCGCCGGTCGCGCCGCCTCGCGCGGGGCGACGGCGGATGATGCCGGTGTCGCCGTCGATCCCGTCGCGGCGGGGCCACGGTGCGTCGGTCCGCCGATCGCGGGCTCCCGCGAACATCCGGCGAGCCACCGCGGGCCGCTCACCAGGAGAGCGAGCTGCGCAAGCCCGGCGTGAAGGACCTCGCGACGCCGCACTCCTCTTGAATGCCACGCCGCGCCGCCGCGCACAAGCGGGCGGTCCCCGCGTCAGCGCTTCTTCGGCTTCGCCGCCGGGCGAGCGGCGCGCTTCTTCGCCGGCGCGTGATGCGCGTGGTGCGCGTGGTGCGCGTGGTGATCGTGGTCGTGGTCGTGATCGTGATCGTGCGTGTGGCTGTGCACGTGGGGGATGCCGTCGTGGTAGTGGACGTGGGTGTGCTCGCCGGGGCGCTTCTCGGGAGGCCCGATCGCGATGAGCTCCATGCCGCCGTGCTTCACGCCGCGCGTCGCGAGGATCTTGTCGCCCGCGCGCTTCAGCTCGTCGGCGGGGCCGCGCATGACGACGACCTCGAGGCAGTGGTCGTGATCGAGGTGCACGTGGAGCGCGGAGTTCACCTTGTCGCCGAGCTCGTGCTGGAACTCGGTGAGCCTCTCGGTGAGGTCGCGGACGTGATGGTCGTAGACGATCGTGAGCGCCGCGACGGCGGGCGCGCCGGCGTGGACCTGGGATTTGGTCACCTCGGCGCGGACGAGGTCGCGCAAGAGCTCGGAGCGCGTGCCGCCGCGCTCGTCGACGAGGCGATCGAGCTCCGCGAGGAGGGAGCCTTCCATCGCCACGCCGAAGCGGACCAACGTCTCCTTTGCCATCGCGCCATCCTACGCGAGGGCGGCGGCTACTTGTACTCGTCGCAGGGGTTCACGACGCCGGCGGGGACCGGATCGATGCGCTTCACCGTGCACTCGCCCTCGCCGCGGAAGTGGCCGACCGTGCGCACGAGCGAGATGACGAAGTCCCCGATCGTCGCGCCGGGGAGGCCCGACGTGTTGTAGACGGCCGGGTCGATGTTCTTGGCGCAGAGCTCCTGAATCGTGATCTCGCCGTCGTCGTTCGCGTCGGCGTCGGCCTTCTCCTGGAAGCGGAGGAGCGTCTTCTTCGCGTTGTCGCCGGACTGGAGCTGGTCGTAGAAGAAGTGGTCGCCGTGGGTCGTGAGCTCGCTCACGTCGGTCTGGCCGTTCGTCACCACGATCCCGATCTTGTCGATGCCGTCCTCCTCGACGTTGCAGTTCTCGTAGCGGGTCTGCGCCTTGAGCCCCCACTTGAACGTCTTCGTGACGTCGCCCTTCGTGGCGGTGCCCGCGGCGTAGACCGACCAGCCGTTCGTGACCATCATCGTGAGGTCGGCGGGGTCGGCGCCGCCGACGATCTGCGCGTCCGCCACCGCCGGCGTGATCTCGTAGCTGACCTGCGGGTAAGCCTTCGCGTCGATGTTCGGGAACTCGATGAGGTCCTTCTTGCCCGGCTTCACGTTGTCGAAGAAGCGCGGCTTGTCGAGCTTCGCGACGACGTTGCCGCTCGCGTCCGCGACCGTGATCGCCGACACGTTGACGAGGAACTTCGTGTACTTCAACTGCCAGCCGTCGGTGAACCCGCTCTCGTCGTCGGGCCCGGGCGCGACGGGGATCTCGTCCTCGATGTACTCCTCGCCCCACGTCGTGAACTTCACCGTGCCCTTGCCGGTGGCGACCGGATCGTCGTCGCCGCACGCGCCGACGACACAAACGAGGAGAGGGAGAAGCGGAAGGCTCTTGGTCAGGGAACGCATGGCGCGCACCGTAGCACGATTGTTTTGGAACGTGTCACCACGGTCGTGGGCCGCCGCCGCTCAGGGGAGCGAGTACGCGAAGCGATAGGCGCTGAGCTGCGTGACGCCCTGCGAGAAGCCCGCGTCCTTCGCCTCCGTCGGTGCGGCCTCGGTGCCGGGTGCGATCTTCGAGAAGTCGACGAGGTTCAGCCAGATCGCGGGGCGCACCGCGAGCGAGACGGTCCCCGCCTCCGTGACGACCGCCTCGTCGAGGATGCAGCCGTCGACGGCGCCGTTCTTGATGCTCTCGGACACGTCGGCGTAGTCGGCGACGAGCCGGAAGAAGATCGGCGTGGCGTTCGCGTCGTCCTTCTTGAGCGCCCTTCCTTCCGCGAGCGCGACGTGGCCGGCGAGGATCGTGTCGGCCGGCGGCGTCTCTGGGATGACGAAGCGCGCAGAGCGATACGTCCCGGTCACGGCTTCGGCGTCGGGGAGGACGAGCGGCGCCGCCGCGAACAGGTCGATCGCGACGGGCGCGGCGAGCAGCACCTGCCCGAGCGCGGTGCCCGCCTGGTAGTGCCCCGGATGCGCGTGCGCGGTGCCGACGAAGAGGTCGCCGAGGCCGCGCTTCTTCGCCGGCGCGCGGTGGTGCGCGGTCGGCGGCGGGCCGTCGAAATAGTAGAAGCCGCTCGTCGCGACGGCCGCCTTCGTCAGCGTGACGTCCCAGCCGAAGCCGGTCGTGAAGGTGGTCCTCGCCGACGGATCGCCGGCCGCGGTCGTCTTCATCACGATGCGTTTGCCGGTCGTGCCGCTCTCTTCCGAGCTGCACGCGACGAGGACCAGGGCGAGGACGAGCCAACGAGACGACATGAGATGCCTCACAGGTAGAGCGCGAGCGTGCCGAGGACGGTCCGCGGCGCGCCGGCGGTGATGTGACGTTGCGGGACGAGCGACGGCGCCGCGCCGCGTTGGAAGTTGGAGGCGAACGTGTACTCGCTGTCGTGCCAGAACAGGTCGAGCAGGTTGAACGCCGAGACGCCGAGCGAGATCTCCTTCAGGCGCACGCTCGCGAGCACGTCGAGGAGGAACGCGTCCTTGCCGAGCTCGGAGTAGGGGAGGGGGCGCTTGCCGATGTACGTGCCGCCCACGCCGAGGTGGCCGGTGAGCGGGCGATCGAAGACGCGGCCGAGCGTCGGCGTCCACGCGACGTCGGTGCGCGTCACGAGCTGCGGCGCGTACGGGAGGAGATCGCCGGCCGCGTAGCCCGCGTCGGTGTTCGTGAACTCGGCGCGGGTGAAGGTCGCGCTCGCGCTCGCGCTGAACCAGTCGGTGGGGCGCGCGGACATCTCGGCGGTGAAGCCGGTGCGGCGCGTCGGCGGCGTGCGCTCGTTCCGCGCCGTCTGCTGGTTGAACGCGAGGTCGTCGGAGAGGTCCGTCCGGAAGAGCGCCGCCGTCGCGCGGAGGCGCGCCTCCTGGTAGCGGAGCCCCGCCTCCCAGCTCTCCACCGTCGTGAAGGGCGAGCGCTGGCCCTGTTGCAGGCTCCGCGCTTGCGGCGAGCGGAAGCCGTCGCCGAAGCTCGCGACCGCGCGGAGGCCGGAGACGAGGCGCACGTCCGCGGTCGCCTTCTTCCCGAGGTGCATGCCCTGCGCCGAGCGGCGCTCGCCGGTCGCCTCCTCGATCGAATACGCGAGGCCGTCGAGGCGCGCGCCGCCGCGGACGGTGAGGCGTGAGATCGGGTGCACCGCGACGTCGAGGTAGCTCGCGATGTCGGTCGCGCGGACCTTCGTCGCGAGGGTGGCGAGGGTGACCTCGCCGGTGTCGACCGCGAGCTTGTCCTGCGACTGCTCGATCGCGTCGTGGCGCGCGGTGACGCCGGCCTCGAACGAGTCGTTCGCCGCGAAGAGCTTCACGTGGCGGTGGTACGAGCTCGTGAGGCCGAACGTCGTCGCGTCGTTCAGCTGCTGCTCCGAGTTCCCGCGCGCCGACGCCGCGTTCGCTCGCGCGACCGCCTCCGCGCTGCCGCTCACCGGGAGGAGGAGGAAGCCGGTGAAGTTCTGGCGGAGGCGCATCGAGCGCGCGACGACGTAGGGCGCGATCGAGAGGCGCGACGACGCGTCCGCGCGCGTGAGATCGAGGACGACCTGCGAGCGCGCCGCGTCGCCGCCTTGTTTGGGATCGTAGGTGCCGAAGCGATCGACGCGGCCGCTCCGGACGTCGGAGAGGCGCACGACGCCGGCGGAGTCGAAGCTCGTCGCGAACGTCGACGCGAGCACGCGCGCCGTCGTCGTGTCGGCGAGCTTGTACTCCGCCTGACCGATCGCGGAGGTGCGCGTCGTCGCGCGCGCGGGGCCGAACCCGTCGGTGGCGTAGTGCTCCGCCGCGACGAAGGTGCTCTCGGAGGTGCCCTCCGGGTGGTAGGCGAGGAAGAAGCGGCGCGCGCCGAACTGCCCCGCGGTCGCCTTCGCGGTGACGCCGGGCTCGTCGTAGCCGAGGTCGAGCCAGAGGCTCCCCGCCACCGCGAAGTCGCCCTGCCGCGGATCGTAGGCGCCGGGCGACGAGCGGATCCGGCGCACGACCTCGGGCATCAGGAAGTTCAGGTCGGCGTAGCCCTGGCTATGGATGTTCGAGACGTCGTTGACCGGCGCGCCGCCGGCCCAGATCTCGACGTCCTGACCGTGGACTGCGTCGAAGCCGCGGAAGAAGATCTGCTGCGCCGCGCCTTCGCCGGAGTGCTGCGTCATCGTGATGCCGGGCACGGTGAGGAGCAGATCGCTCGCGGTGCGATGCGGCGCGGCGGCGAGGACGTGGCGCTCTTGCACGACCTCGGACGCGCTCCGCGGCGGCGGCGGGTTGCGGCCGCCGCCGACGTGCACCGTCGCCGGCTCCTCCGCGGCGGCGAACCGGATCACGCCGCGCGTCTTCGCGGCGACGGGTTTGTCGTCGCGGAGCGCGGGATCGAAGGTCCACCTCCGCGCGGCTTCGAGCGCGCGCGCGTCGAGCTCCGCGTCGCCGGTCGACCGTTCGAGCTCCACGTCCTCGACCGCGCCCGTCGCCGACACGGTGAAGACGACCGGCACCTCGACGTCGCGCGCGCCCGGGCGACCGTGCGGCCACTCCCCCGCCGGCTCCGACCTCGGCGCGGGCGCGACCGGATCGTGCGCGAGCGCGGGGGCCGCTTGCGTGACGGCGGCGGCCGCGACGCAAGCGCAGCAAAAGAGGAGGCGGCGCACGGGCGGCGGACCGTAGCACGACGCAATGAAATCGTGTCATCGCAGGCCGTGCGGGATGGTGTATGCTTGCCCCCGTGCGTAAGGCGCGTCTCCGTCGACGAGCGATCGCGTGGCTCCGCCTCGCGCTCGCGCTGTTGTCGATGGTCGTCGCGCTCGGCGGCGCGCTCCCTGCGTACGCGCGGATGGCGGCGGGAGCGCAGGCGCACGTGTGCCACTGCGACACCGGCGGCGATCACGCGCACTGCGCCTGCCCGATCTGCTTCCCCGAGCTCGACACGTCGCTCGAGGTCCGCATCCTCTCGATCTCCGGGAAGTGCGGCGACGACGACACCGGCTGGCGGACCTTCGGCGAGCCCGGCGTGATGCCCGCGCCGTTCGTCGCGCTCGTCGCGCTCACCGACGAAGAGACTCCGTTCGCTCCGCCGCGCGAGCTCGTCACGCGCTCTTGCGATCCACCCGATCCGCCACCGCCTCGATCCGTCTCCCTTTGAAGTCACTCAACGTCGGGGCTCGCCCCGACACCCCACGGCCCTCGCGCTGCGCGCTCGGGGAGCTGCGCACCCGCATGCGCGGCCGCTTCTGGGGACCCATCGGACTTTTTTGGAGACGACCATGAAAATCAAGCTTTCTGCTGCTGTTGTTGCATCGACTTCGCTCCTCGTCGCGGCTGGCGCGAGCGCCCACGTGGGCGCGGGCACTCCCGTCCTCAACGCGAACGCGAACCAGGAGGTGGTCCTCACGATCGGTCACGGCTGCGACGTCGAGGGGGCGAACCCGCCGCAGACGACGGACACGATCAGCCTCAAGGTCGACGTCCCGGCCGGCGTCACGGGCGTCCGCGCGATCTCGAACGCGGACTTCCCGACCGTCACGCTCGACAAGGACGGGGACGGCAACGTGACCGCGATCACGTGGTCGAAGGCCGACGGCCTCGACGCTGACAGCCAGTACTACAAGGTGTCGTTCCGCGCGCGGATGCCGGCGGCGCCGTTCACGAAGGTCTATTTCAAGTCGCACCAGAAGTGCAAAGCGCCCGGGAAGGACGCGGAGTGGATCCGCACGCCGACCGAGAACCCGGGCGCGGAGCCCGCGGCGGAGGTGACGCTCCTCCCCGCCAAGGCGCCCGGCTGGAACAAGTACAAGGTCCCCGTCGCGATCGACGACGTCGCCGCGTCGGGCTTCTTCAAGGACGCGCAGATCGTCTGGAAGGGCAGCGCCGCGTTCAGCGCGAACGCGGTCACGGCGGAGCAGATCAAGACCGAGGCCGGCGTCACGGCGCTGACCTCCATCGCGGTGGACGAAGAGATCTTCGTGAAGTGGTGAGGCGCGAACGATGAAGCGCTTCGTCTTGCTCGCCGCGTTCACCGCGGCCCTTCCGGTCATCGCGCTCGCGTGCGGTGACTCCTCCGACGGCGGCGGTCCCGCGCCGGGCACGCCCGACAGCGGTCCGACCTCCACCGCGACGAACACGACACCGACCAGCACGGCGACGACCCCGCCCGTCGACGCCGGACCCGACGCGCCCGCGCGGCGCACGGGCTGCCTCGATCGGCCGACGAACGTCGAGCGTCCGGACAGGCTCCCTTGCGAGCTCATCCCGCCGGGGCTGACGCTATGAAACGCGCCGCGATCGTCGGCATCGGGCTCGCGCTCGCGCTGGTCGTGGCGTGCTCTTCGTCCGGCTCGGACGCTCCGCCCAACCACGCGGGCTCGTGCGCGATCCTCGCGAGCCAGTGCCATCCCTACGACGGCAAGTCTCAGCTCGGGACCGAGTGTCACGAGCTGGGGCACGACGGCGACGACGCGAAGTGCGGACCGCGCCTGGCCGAGTGCCAGGCGGAGTGCCCGGAGATCGAGGGCGGCGGTCTGCCGTTCGAGATCGTCGACGGCGCCGTCGTCGACAAGGACGCGGGGTCGGAGACGGACGCGGGGCCGGACGCGGGGCCCGACGAGTGCGAGACCTACTGCACCTGCCTGGAGCAGTTCTGCTCCGCGAAGTACACCGAGCTCTACGCGAGCGCCTCGTGCGCCGCGACGTGCCGATCGAGCTTCAGCCAGGACGACCGCGCGTGCTTCTTCGAGGCATGCACGAAGGCGAAGGACCTCGCGGAGGAGAACCGGAAGCACGAGTGCGATCACGCGTCGGGCGTGATCGAGTGCCACTGAGCCGCGAGGCCC
This sequence comes from Labilithrix sp., assembly GCA_019637155.1. NCBI lineage: Bacteria > Pseudomonadati > Myxococcota > Polyangiales > Labilitrichaceae > Labilithrix > Labilithrix sp. The sequence continues at coordinate 163,381 of JAHBWE010000018.1, forward strand.
ACTCGGCTCACACCCCGGCGAGCGTGCGGACCGCCCACACGACGCCGACGACGATCGACATCACACCGGCGACACGACACAGGAGCGGCGCGAGACGGGGAAGCTTCCCCGCTCGCGCCAGCACCGGACCCGCGAGGAGCGCGAGCGCGACCATCCCGAGCACGGTGCCGGCGGCGTAGAGGGCGAGGCTCATGAGCCCCGCCGTCACCGTCGGCGCCGCGAGCGCGATGAGGGCGGCGAGCGCTCCGCTCCCCGCGAGCCCATGCATCACCCCGATCGCGAACGGACGCTTGCCTCGCTCGAGCGCCGACGCCTTCGGATCGACCGCAGGATGATCATGCTTCGATTCACGCAACGTACGCAGACCGAGGTACACGAGCATGGCTCCGACGAGGAGCTCGAGCACGGTCGTGACGCGATCGGGCAGCTCCACGCCGAGGACGACGAGCGGACCGCCGACGAGCACGAGCATGGCCGCGTGGCCGAGGCCCCAGCAGCCGGCGTAGAAGACCCCGCGCCCCGGCGACGGCGCGCGGACCATGACCGTGGCGACCGCGGTGATGTGGTCCGGCTCCAGCGCGTGCCGCGCGCCTTGAACGATGCCGGCAACACCCGAGAGCAGCGCGGGGCTCACGGCCGGAACGGTAGCACGAACGATGAAATCAGTAACACTCACGGAGTAGTCATGAAGATCGCATTGGTCCCTGTGCTCGCGCTCGCGCTCGTCGCGTGCGGCGACGACGACAAGAAGACGGACGACCCCAAGGGCTCGAGCGGGTACACCGATCACTCGAGCCCGTACCCGGCCTGCGACGCCATCATCAAGGCGTGCCACCCGCTCGACACGGGCGAGGGCACGATCCACGACTGCCACGACCAGGGCCACCTCGCGAAGTCGGAGGCCGACTGCACGCCGGTGAAGGACATGTGTCTCGCGGCCTGCGTCGCGGACGGCGGAAGCCCGCAGTGAGCGTGCTAGGTTTTCTTCGTTCGCGGCGAAACCGCCCGCCGGCTCGCGGCGTAGCTCTCCCGAGGTCTTCGATGCGTGTTCTCTTCGTCCTCCCCGCCCTGTTGGCTCTCGTCGCATGCTCCGGGGACGACGACGGAGGCGCGACCGGCTCGACGTCGGGCGCCGGCACCGCCTGCGCCGCCGACACGCGGAAGGACGTGTACACGCCGGGCATGGCGAAGCTGGCGTCGGACCTCCAGCTCCAACTCGTCGACTCCGCGTTCACCCCGAGCGACAAGCCGGTGCAGCCGGGTCAGGTCCAGAAGGGCATGAACGCGATCACGGTGGAGGTGCTCGACGCGAACAAGGCGCCGCTCGACGGCGCGAACGTCTCGCTCAGCCTCTGGATGCCCGACCACGCGCACGGCAGCGCGCGCACGCCGAAGGTGACGCCGATGGGCGGCGGCAAGTACGAGATCAGCGAGGTCTGGCTCCCGATGGCCGGCCTCTGGCGCTTCCGCATCGGCGTGACCGCGAACGGCGCGCCGCCGAAGGAAGCGGACTTCAACTTCTGCATCGACGGGTGATCACTTGAGGCACGCGCCGACGCCCGCCGCGATCGTCCACTCCCTCGTGCCGCTCGCGAGGTCCCAGGTCGGGACCTGGGCGAGGATGGCCGGGTCGAGGTCGCCGGACGCGACGAGGTCGTCGAGCAGATCGAAGTCGAGCGGGCGCATGCGGACGCGCATCTTCACGCTGTCGGGGATGACCGGGAGGCGGTAGCTCTTCTTCACCGAGTGGATGAAGCGCGGGTCGAGCGTGTCGGCGGTGACGGCGGGCGGGAGCTGCGCCGCCTCGAAGCGCGCCGCCTCCCAGAACATGTGCGTCTCGGTCCCGTCGGGGCGGAAGACCTTGTCGCGGAGGAGCCAGTAGTCCGGGTCCTCGTGCTTCGACGCCGCCTTCCGGTCCTCGACCACGCCGCTCGTGAGGACCGGCGCGCCGTCCTTCGTCGCGATGAGCTCGACCCACGCGCGGCGGTCCTGGTTCGCGCCGCTCGGGAAGCCGTGCCCCGCGAACGCGTTGTCGAGCGTGACCTCGGCGACGGGGCCGTCCGTCGGCGTGACGCGCACGCAGAGCTCGGTGAGGAGCGTGTTGTCGAGGAAGGTCTGCACCGCCTGCCGCTGCTCCTCCACCCCGAAGAACGGCGTGAGCGCGACGTCGACGCCGGGCATCGCGTGCGAGTGGACGCGACGCGTCGGCGTGTCGGGGCCGGACGCGGCCTTGCCCTCGCGTCCTTCCATGTGGCACTTGCCGCACGAGAGCTGCCCCGGCTGCGCGTAGAGCGACTCCTTCCACTCCTTGAAGGTGCGCTCGATGTGCGCGCCGTGCGGGGTGACGACGTCGTGGCACGCGCCGCAGAGGGAGGAGGACTCCTGCGCCTCGCGATCGTGGAGCGGCGAGTACATCGACTTGTGCGGCGTCGACTTGGCGGGGTCCTTGATCGATCCGCGCATCACGTCGTCGTTCGCGAGCACGAGCGGGTTGTTGTGCGTGCCCTCGATCGCGCTCGCGGTGTGGCAGAAGAAGCACGTGACGCCGCGCACGGAGGTGGGGAGCTCGGCGAGGTTGGTGCCGTCCTTGGTGAGGCCGAGGCGGAGCGCCATCGGCGCGTGGCAGCCGACGCAGAAGTCGGCGGACGCGCCGTTCGTCTCGCGCAGCATGCGCTTGTTCATCGCGAGGAAGACGGGGTCCTCCGCCGCGTAGGCGTGCATGCTGCTCGACCACTCGCGGAACGCCTCCGCGTGGCACGGCAGGCAGTTGTTCGGGTCCTGCAGCGCCTGGCCGGTGAGCGTGATCTTCGGCTCGTCGCCGTCGCTGCACGCCGCGGGGGCGACCACGCCGGCGGCGAGCAAGGAGGAGAGGAGGAGGCGCGCCTTCATCGGTTCGCTCCGTTCGCGATCCACGTGATGATCGCGCACTGTTGCTCGGCGGAGATGTTCGCGCCCGGCGGCATGCGGAAGAAGCCGTCCGTCGAGATGATGCGCTGCACGACGTCGCTGCACTCGGGCGATCCCGCGCGCACCACGCGCTGCTCATGCATCGCGGCGAAGACGCCCTCCTTGTCGAAGAAGTCGAGGCCGCCTTGACGCCCCTCCGGCGAGTGGCAGCTGAAGCCGGTCTTCGCGCAGCTCGGCTGGAAGGCGTTCGCGTAGACGTTGTCGTAGGTCGGGTCGTACGCCGGGGTGCACGGCGCGAGCGAGCCCGCCTCGAGGCAAACGACCGGCCTCTCGGCCGGGGTGTTGGGGCATCCGGTGGCGGCGAGCATGATGGCGAGAAGGAAGAGGACGAGCGCGAGGCGCATCGAAGCCTCTCCTTATGTGTCACGCCCGCGCGCGTGCGCCAAGCGGGGCCGTACGTCAGAACCCGCGGTTCGTCCCGAAGAGGAGGCGGAACGAGTTGATCTCGGTCCCCGACGCGAAGGTCTCGCTCGCGGCGCCGACGAGGAGCTCGAAGGTGTGATCCGCCGCGCCGATGCTCTCGATCCCCATCGCGCCCGACAGGCGAAGCAGGCTCGGCTTGAAGCCGTCGAGCCGCGCGCCGAAGACGTTGCCGGTCGCGATCTGCAGCGTACCGTCGAGAAATGCCCAGATCGGCCAGCGGTACTTCACCGTCGCGATCGCCGCGCTCCGATCGGTGAGCCGGCCGTAGAGGTAGCCGCGCATCGGGCCGTTGCCGCCGAGGATGATCTGCTCGGTGAAGGGGACCTCGCCGCCCGAGATCGGATCGACGAACAGCGTCGTCAGCGAGAGGCTCAGCGTGCGGTTGTTCTTGATGTCGACGTAGCCGCCGATGCTCCCGCCGTAGCGGACCCAGTTCGAGCGCGAGCGACGGACGTCGGAGCCGTGCTCCGCTTCGAGCTCCATCCGAAAGCCGCTCTGATCGGCGGGCCGCGTCTCGCGCGTGTCGATCGTGAGCTCGCCGCGCTGGTAGACCGCGGTGTAGCCCTGAAAGCCGGTCGGCAGCGCGCCGCGCCCCGCGCGCACCTCCCGGACGAGGGAGGGATCGTCGCAGCACGCGTCGTCGCGGAAGCGCATGTAGCGGACGCCGGCCTCGGTCGAGACGCGGCTCCCGCGCCACCACGTCGTCTCGAAGACGGGGCGCGCCATCAGCCGATCGATGCCGTAGCGAACGCGGTCCTCTTCTCGCGCGCGCGGGCCGAACCCGGCGAAGAGCTGATCGGGGCGGTGCACGCCCTCGACGCGGAGGTCGATGACGGACGTGTCGCCGATCGGGATCCGATCCGCGATCGCGAGCGAGAGCCAGTCGACGCCGAGCGTCGTCGCGTGGAGGCGGAGGTGGTTGTCCTTGCCGAGGAGGTCGTCCCAGAAGGCGTAGACGCCGATGCTCGCGCGGAAGCCGAAGTCGAGGAAGGCGGTCGGCACGACGCCGGCCTTCTTGTCGGGGCCGAAGACGAAGAAATCGCGGATCGCCTGCGGCCACTGCTTCCGCTCCGCGGTGGTGATGAGCCAGCCGAGCGGCCGGCGGATCACGCACTCGGTGACGAAGTAGAGCGGATAGAAGAGGACGCGCGGGACCCAGAGCGCGACGTCGCCGGCGGTGGTGGGCGGCTCGCCGCGGCCGTCGTAGTCGGGGAGCGCCCGCTTCGGGCTCGTCCTCCCGCTGCCGGCGGTCGGCTTCGACGTCGTCTCCGCCGCGTGCTCGGACGTGCCGATCGCGCCGGGTGCGGTGTCGGAGCGCGCTCCCGAGGGCGGGTTCGGGAGGGTGCGGCCGCGACGCTCGTCGTCGTCGTCCGGCGTGGGCGCGTTGACGGGCGCCTTCGGCGGCGACGGGCCGGAGGTGGGGAGGTGCTGCGCGCGTGCGGTCGTGGCGGCCAGCACGAGCGCGGTCGCGATCGCGAGCTCTCGGAGCGGCCTCACGTTGCGCGGATGTTCCTCGATCGCTCGGCCTCGCGCATCAAGAAAGTCATTCGGTGGAGGCGGGAGCAAGTATGCTCCCGCGAGCTCATGGCGACGGCCGAAGCCAGCGACGCCCGCTCACCGCTCGAGCGCTCGCTCGCGATCGTGACCGAGGTCAAGGCGGGCGAGGGGCTCACCGCGGTCCTCCTCACGCTAAACGTATTTTTGTTGCTTACAGCGTATTACGTGATCAAGCCGGTGCGGGAGGGCCTCATCCTCGCGATGGAGGGCGGCGCCGAGAAGAAGAGCTACATCTCGGCTGCGATCGCGGTGACGTTGCTCTTCGCGGTCCCGGCGTACAGCAACGTCGCGAACAAGGTCGCGAAGCACAAGCTCGTCGTCGGCGTGACGCTCTTCTTCGCGGCGCACCTGCTCGTGTTCTGGGTCCTCTCCCACATCCCGCCGGTGGAGAAGGAGCTCGGCCTCGTGTTCTTCACGTGGGTCGGCGTCTTCAACATGATGGTGGTCGCGCAGTTCTGGGGCTTCGCGAACGACCTCTACACGCAGGAGCAGGGCAAGCGGCTCTTCGCGATGGTGGGCATCGGCGCGTCGTTCGGGAGCGCGGTCGGCGCGTACGTCACGAAGTTCTTGAAGGACACGCTCGGGCTCGGCGTCTACCAGCTCCTCCTCGTCGCGGGCGGGCTCCTCGCCCTGTCGGCGTTCATCACGCACGTCGTCCATCGGCGCGAGGAGGGGAACCGGGCGGCGAAGGAGGAGGCGAAGGCGGCGGAGAAGGAGGGGAAGGCGGCGGAGGCGGCGGAGATCGCGCGGGCGAAGCAGAGCCCGGAGGGCGGCTTCACCCTCGTGCTCCACCATCGCTACCTGATGTACCTCGCGGCCTTCATGTTCGTGTTCACGATCGTGGACACGAACGGCGAGTACATCCTCTCCGTCCTGGTGGAGGAGCGCGCGGCGGAGCGCGCCGCCGAGCAGGGGCTGGAGGACGCCGACGCGAAGGCCGCCTTCGCGAAGGGCTACATCGCCGGCTATTACGGGAGCTTCTACCTCTGGGTGAACCTGATCGGCCTCTTCATCCAGACGTTCCTCGTCTCGCGCATCGTCAAGCTCGGCGGGCTCAAGCTGGCGTTCATCGTCTATCCGCTGATCGCGCTCACGTCGTCGCTGAACCTGATCCTGATCCCGGGCCTCTTCGGCGCCGATCGTCTCTCCGTCTTCCGCCCCGGCAAGACGGCGGAGAACGCGACCGACTACTCGCTCAACAACACCGTGCGGAACATGCTCTGGCTGCCGACGACGACGGAGATGAAGTACAAGGCGAAGCAGGCGGTCGACACGTTCTTCGTCCGGATGGGCGACGTGGCGTCGGCGGGCATCGTGTTCTTCTTCGGGAGCCGCCTGGCGTGGCCGGTGCGAAACTTCTCGATCGTGAACGTCGTGCTCGTCGCGGTGTGGCTGCTCCTGTCGATCGGCATCCTCCGCGAGAACGCACGTCTCGCGCGGCTCGCGGAGGAGAAGAAGGAGCGCGCAAGCGCCGCGACGTAGGGCCGCGGCGGCTTGTGGTTCGTTGGGGCTCCAACTATATCTGGACCCGTATGCGGGCCGCGCGCTTCGTCGAACGAGGGGCCTCGATCGTGGTCGTGGTCCGACTCGATGAGTCCGGCGCGACCGCGCTGCGGCGTGCGCTCGATCTCGCGGCCGTCTTCGACGCGCGCCTCACGCTGCTCCACCCGCTGCCCTGGGACTCGGGACCGCGCGTCGAGTCCGAAGCGGACGTCCGAGCGCGGGTCCTCCACTGGGCCAAGTCGGTCGCTGACACGGTGGGGTCGCACGTCGAGCGCGCGGCGGGAGCGGAGGGGGCGGTGGTGGCGAGCGCACCGGTCGCGTCGGTGGGGGCGCGCGTGGGTGGTGAGGGTGCGGCGGTTGCATTGGTGGGGGCGGGCGCGGGTGGCGAGGGTGCGGGCGCGGGAGCGGGTGGCGAGCCTGCGTCGGGTGTGGCGGTGGGGGGCGAGCGCGCGCGGGTCGTTGCGGCGTTGGGGGCGCGAGCGTGTGTCGAGCGTGCGCGGGTCGTCGTGACGGTGCATCCGCCGGCGGTCGCGATCGCGCGTCATGCGAAGAGGTCGCGTCCTGCGCTCGCGATCGTCGATGCGGGGACGGCGGTGACCCTCGCGCGGGTGCTGCCGTGTCCGCTCCTGGTCGCGCGGCCGCCGCGGCGTCGCGACGTGATGCTCGTCGCGACGGACCTCCGCGACGCGCGCTACCCCGTCGTCGGCGCGGCCGCCGCGCTCGCCGATGCGTGTTCCGCTCGCGTAACGGTCGTGCACAACCTCGAGAACGCGAGCACCGACGCGCGGTCGCTCGACGCCCACATGCGACGGCCGCTCCGCGCGCTCGCGCGGCTCGGCGAGCTCGACGTCGTGCAGCGCGCCCACTGCTTCGTGCAGCCGTCGACCCCCGGCATCATCGCGGAGATCGGCGAAAAGCACGACGCCGACATCGTCGTGGTGGGGGCCCGCCAGCGCGGCGGCACCACGTGCGCGTCGCTCCTCTCGACGCTGCGCTCCTCCGTGCTCGTGGTCCCACTGCCGCCGTTCTGATCGGGGGCGCTCCGATGGGGCGCTGTTCGGATGCCATTTCGATCGGCGGCGCGACGTCTTGACCGGTGGCGTGCTCAGCGGTTGGCGCGACGTCGGGTGCGGCGGCGGTGGAGGGTGAAGGCGAGGGCGGCGAGGAGTGGGGCGGCGGTCGTTGGGGACGAGCTGCTCGCGTTGCAGCCGTCGCTGCCGAGGAGGTCGTTGGTGCCTTTCTTCGCGGTCGTCTCTTGCTCGGACTTCTTTCGCTTTGCCTCCTCGGTCTCGGTCGGCGTGCGGCCGCCGGCGACCGAGGTCGAGCCGGAGGTCGAGGTCGAGGCGCTCTCCTCCTGGATGGGATGCCCTGCCGCGACGGCGGCGTCCTTGATCAGCTGCGCGTGGCCGCCGAAGGTCGTCCACACCGTCGGGCGATCGCGACAGCGGTCGTCGAGGCCGCGTGAGGCGACGCCGACGACGCGGCCCTCGGCGTCGAAGAGCGGGCCGCCGCTGTCGCCGAAGCACGTCGACTCGCTCGTCGAGATCTCGTCGGCCATGATGTTCATCGCGATCGGGTAGCCGCCCTGCGTGCGATACGTCGACTGCGACGGGCCGATCGCGAGGACGCGGACGTCGGTCCGTTGATCGCGCGAGCCGCTGTTGTCGCCGTAGCCGACCGCGGTCGTCACGTCGCCCAGCGCCGGGCCGGTGAAGCGCACCTTGACCGGAGTGACGCCCTTCACGTCGTTGTCGAGGAGCACGAGCGCGATGTCGGCGCCGCAGATATGGTCCGCGTCGGGGACGAAGAGGCGAGTGCCGCGCGCGACGTAGTCGTCCGGATACGTGTAGGCGCCGACGGAGACGGTGAGCGCGGTCGGCGGCGCGCTTCTGCCGAGCGGTCCGCCGCACTCGCTCCGGTAATTGATGTCCGTCACGCAGTGGCGCGCGGTGAGGACGAGGTTCGGCGCGATGAGCACCGCGGTGCAGCTCGGGTAACCGCGCTCCGAGAGGAGGACGGTCGCGTCCTGCGACGAGGGCGAGGTCGTGCCGCCGATGATCGCCTGCGCGGACTGGCCGATCGGCGGCTCGTCCGGCGCCGCCGTGCACGCCACGAACGAGAGCGCGATCGCGCCGACTGCCGCCAAACCCCGCATGAGCCCGAACATCATAATGCAGGAGGTGTTCCACGCTTCTGAATGCCGCTCGCAGGGGATTTCGTTCCGCGCGGATTGCCACCGGATCAGAATGGACCCGTCCGAACCCAGGGGGGCTGGGGTCGGATCATGGTCAGGGGAACAGGAAGCGGTAGCGGAGCGTGCGGCTCGCCTCGAGCGTGACCGTCGCCGCGCGCGCAGGTCCGGACGGAGGACGACACTCGAGCGCGTGCTCGCCCGCGCTCAGATCGTCGAGCGTCACCGGCGTCGTCCCGCGCGCGACGCCGTCGACGCTGATCGCGCAGCTCCCCGGCGACGCCGCGACCTCGAGGCGCGTCGCGGCCGCGACCTGCGCCGGAGCTGGAGCCGGAGTCGTCGTCGGAGCCGAGACGACGACCGGCGGCGCAGGCGCGCGCTGCGAATACACCGCGAGCCCGGCGATGACGATCGCTCCGCACACGACGGGCAACCACGGCGACGGCCGCAGCGCCTCACGCGGCGAGAGCGCGGCCTCGTACGCAGTGTGCTCGGGAAAGAGCGGCGCCCCCGCGTCCGCGCTCGCGGCTCGCGCGAGGTCGTGTGCGTGTGCGCTCGCGGCTCGGGCATGGTCGTGTACGTGTGCGCTCGCGGCTCGCGCGAGGTCGTGTGCGTGTGCGCTCGCGGCTCGGGCGAGGTCGTGTGCGTGTGCGCTCGCGGCTTGCGCGGGAGCGTGCTCGTGCGAAGCGGCGGGGGAGTGGGGGGTGAAGACGGGGAGCGCGTTGGTTGCGTCGGGGTCGAAGAGCGATGACGGCACCATCGCGGAGGGGAGAGCTTGCGGCGACGCGGCGAGGTCGGGCAGCGCGGCGCGGAGGAGGGTGAGCACCTCCGTGAGGCCGGGGGCGCGGCGCGTGAGGTCGGGCTCGAGGCATGCGCGTACGACCGCGCGCAGCGACGCCGGGAGGTGCGGCGCCTCGGCGTCGATGTCCTTTGGGCGTGAGGTCGCGATCTTGACGATGAGCGCGTTGAAGTTCTTTGCTTCGTACGCGCGGTGGCCCGTGAGCGCCTCGAAGAGGAGGCCGCCGAACGCGAAGACGTCGCTGCGTCCGTCGACGTCGGTCTCGCCGCGCGCCTGCTCGGGGCTCATGTAGAGCGGCGAGCCGAGGACGGTGCCGGCGATCGTGATCGACGGCTCGTCTTCGCTCCGGAACTTGCTCACCCCGAAGTCGAGGAGCTTCGCGCGGACGCCGTGCTTCGTCTTGTGGAGGAACACGTTCGTCGGCTTGAGGTCGCGATGGACGATCCCCGCCGCGTGCGCGGCCTCGAGCGCGGACGCGACCTCGAGCATCACCGCCGCGAGCTCGTGCGTCGTCATCGGCGGGGTCTGCCGCCGGAGCGCCGTCTCGAGCGTGTAGCCGGTGAGGAGCTCCATCACGAGGAACAGCTGGCCGTCCTCGGCCTGCCCCACGTCGAGGACCTCGACGATGTTCGGATGACCGACGCGCGCCGAGACCTTCGCCTCGTTGAGGAAACGCGCGGTCGCGTCGGGCGCCCCCGCGATGTCGCGCGCGAGGAGCTTGATCGCGACCTCCCGCTCCGTGAAGCGGTTCGTCGCGGACCACACCTCGGCCATGCCGCCGCTGCCGAGGCGGAGGTTCAAGCGGTACTTCCCGGCGACGAGCTCGCCGGACCGATCGGGGCCGGGCGGCGCTTCGTCGCTCACGCGATCGTCATGCCTCCGTCGACCGCGAGGGTGTGCCCCGTCACGTAGCTCGCGGCGTCGGACGCGAGGTAGAGCGCGGCGCCGGCGATCTCGTCGGGCTTGGCGTAGCGGCGGAGCGGCGTCATCCGGATGACCTCGTCGAGGAGCGCGTCGTTCTTGAGGACCGCGGCCGCGAACCTCGTGTCGACGAAGCCGGGCGCGATCGCGTTCACGCGGATCTTGTTCGGCGCGAGCTCGTACGCGAGCGTCTTCGTCATCGAGATGATCGCGGCCTTCGTCATCCCGTAGACCGCCTGCGCGGGCGACGCGATGAGGCCGGCGACGCTCGCCATGTGGATGACCGACCCCGGCGCCTCGCGCGCGCGGAGGTGCTTCGCGACCTCGCGCGTCATCCAGAAATAGCCCTTCGTGTTGACCTCGAACGTCTTGTCCCAGGCGCCCTCGTCGATGTCGAGCATCGGCCCGAAGTACGGGTTCGTCGCCGCGTTGTTGACGAGGACGTCGACCTTTCCGAGCTTCTCGACCGCGGTCGCGACGAGGCGCACGCAGTCCTCCTCCTTGCCGGTGTGGGCCGCGACTGCGATCGCGCGATCCGAGCCGATCGACTCCGCGACCGCGGTGAGCCCCTCGATCTTCCGCGAGGCGAGGACGACCTTCGCGCCGTTCGCCGCGAACGATCGCGCGATCGCCTCGCCGATCCCGCGGCTCGCACCCGTGACGATCGCGACTTTCCCTTCGAGCGAGATGGAGACCGGCATGCCGCGCTAGCTAGCATGGCGCCGGGCGCGGCGTGTAGCCCGAGCATGCCAATCTGTGCCGTTCGCGACGGCGAGGTCAGGGGCCCGGCTTCGCGCAGGAGCGAGAAGGAGCGAGAACGAGCGCCCTTCGAGCTGGCATGTGCTCTGCTTCGAAGGCGTTTTCCATGTCCGGTGGCATGGGGGGAGAGTGCATGCGTCGTACACGTTTTCTCGTCGGTGGTCTGTCCTCGGTCGTCTGGCCGGCGGTCGTGCTGCTCGTCCCCATGGGCATCACGTTCGCGGCCGCGCGTGTGTACGCCGAAGGCGGGATGGGCCCTCCTCCTTGCGACGCCGGCACAGTCAGCGCATGCAACGGAGGAGCGCCGCTCGAGCGCTGCAGCACCTGCGTCGGATCGGTCGAGGACTGCGTCTGCGCGTCGGCCGTCTGCGACGGGAACCAGCCCGCGCTCGTCTGCATGGTCGCGACCCACTGCGAGAAGAGCCCGAACCATCGGAGCTGCGACGGGAAGACCGCGGGTGAGGCGTGCACGTCGGACGTGGGATCCGGCCCTGCGCGCTGCGTCCTCGTTCCGGCCTCGTGTTACCTGCCCGACGGGGGCGCGGGTTGGGCCGCGATCGATCGGCTTCGGTGCGAGCCGGGAACGCCGACGTCGTCATCGTCGTCATCGTCGTCATCATCGACATCGTCGTCGTCGTCGTCGTCGTCGTCGTCGGGCGGTACGCCGGAGGCGGGGCCGCCGAGCTGGACGAACGCCTCGACCTCGAGCAGCTCGGGCGGCAGCGGCGCTCCCGCGACGGACGACTCCGGGTGCTCGGCTTCGCCGCGCGCGGCGTCGAGCGTGCTCGCGCTGATCGGCGCGCCGCTCGCGATCGGGCTCTTGCTCGCGCGCCGCCGGCGGGGTCAGGCGCCGCCGAGGAAGGCGCCGAGCGCGCGGAAGCGGTCGTAGCGATCGCGGACGAGCTCGTCGGGCGTGCGCTCGAGGAGCTCGGCCAGCGTCTCGCGGAGGGAGAGGTCGACCGCCCTCGCCGCGAGGGCGGGGTCCTGATGCGCGCCGCCCGCAGGCTCCTCGATCACGCGGTCGACGACGCCGAGCTTCAGGAGCTCCGGCGCCGTCATGCGCAGGCGCGACGCGGCCTCGTCCGCCTTCGCGCCGTCGCGCCAGAGGATCGACGCGCAGCCCTCCGGCGTGATGACGCTGTACGTGCCGTACTCGAGGACGTGGACGCGGTTCGCGACGCCGAGCGCGAGCGCGCCGCCGCTGCCGCCTTCGCCGACGATCGTCGCGATGATCGGGACGGTGGCGCGCGACATCGCCGCGAGGCACGCGCCGATCGCCTCGCTCTGCCCGCGCTCCTCCGCGCCGAGGCCCGGGTACGCGCCCGGCGTGTCGATGAAGGTGAAGATCGGGAGGCCGAAGCGCGAGGCGAGATCGTACATCCGGCGCGCCTTGCGATAGCCCTCCGGGTGCGGCATCCCGAAGTTCCGCTTCACGTTCTCCTTCGCGCCGCGGCCCTTCTGATGGCCGACGACGACGACGCTCCGCCCGTGGAAGCGCGCGAGGCCCGCGACGATCGCCGCGTCGTCGCCGAAGACGCGATCGCCGTGCAGCTCCTGGAAGTCCGTGAACAGGTACGGGACGAAGTCGAGCGTGTAGGGCCGGTTGGGATGACGCGAGAGCTGGACCTTTTGCCAGGGAGAGAGGTCCGCGAACAGCTCGCGCGCAAGTTTGCCGCACTGTGCCTCGAGGCGCCGCAGCTCCTGCTCGAATTTCTTGTCGTTCTCCGCGAGCGCACGCAGCTCCTTCACCCGGGCCACGAGCTCGACGATCGGCTTCTCGAAGGGAAGGACGTGCGACGCCAACGAACGACGGCTTCATAGCATGAAGGCGGTCCCGTGCGCGCCACCGGGGGTGAACCCCCACCACGAAACCGAGGTGCGCAGCCATCAACCAGTGCTAAAGGGGTCGGCGCGGATGGGGACCGACGAGAAGCGGCAGACGCTCGTGTTCGGCGGGCAAGGAGCTCCGGTGCTCGGCGCGATCGCGGGCGGACCGCGGCTCGCGGTGCCGCCGCCGCCGCCCACGTTCGGCGGACCGCGGCTCGCGGTGCGGCCGCCCGCGCCCACGCTCGACGAGGTCGACGCCGCGTGGGACACGCAGCTCGCGTCGATGCTTCCGCCCGTCGTCGAGGTGCTCTCGAGCGACGACCTGATCCCGGACGACGACGACCGCCCGAGCGATCGCGTCACCGTGCCGAACCAGCTCGCGCCGAAGCTCGTCGAGGAGCTCTCCGCCTCCGACCTCGAGGCCGACGAGAGCGATCGCAGCCTCAAGACCACGCGCCCGCCGCCGCCGACGCAGCGCCCCACCTTGCAAGAGCTCGCGAGCTCGACGGTGCGCACGATGCCGCCGCCGTTCGTCGAGCCGATCGTCCGGCGGCGAGACACGGTGCCGGTGCCCCTCGCGTCGGTGATCGTCACGGAGCCGACGGAGCAGACGACGCCCGCGTCCGCGCCGCCGGTGTCGTTCGACGCGCGGCCTCCGATGACGAGCCTGCCCGGCGACACCGCGCGCAGCGTCCCGGTCCCGCGGCTCGCGCGCGCCAACGTGCTCCTCTTCGCCGCGTCGCACGTCGCCGTCGCCGCGTCGGTCCTCCTCTACGTGTGGGCCACGCGCGAGCCGCCGCGGCCCACGCCGCGCCACGCCCGCGTCGCGATCACGGAGCGCACCGCGGTGGGGACGCCCGCGTCGGGCTCGGTGCCGCTCGCCGCGCCGACGGAGGGCTGCCGCGTCGAGGACCTCGCGCGGATCGTCGCGCCGCGCGCGATGCTCGGGCCCGGCCTCGACGCGAGCGTGCTCGAGTCCGGCTTCGGGATCGGGCTCGCGTCCGCGCCGCACGAGGCGACCGGGATCCGGCTCGACGCGTCGACGCTGCGCACCGCGGAGACGCTGCGCGTGCAGTCGATCTGGCCGGTCGGTCGCGTCACGATCGATCGCGGCTCCGATCCGGAGGAAGAGCGCATGCAGGTGCGGCTCGACGCGAGCGACGCGCGCACCGTCACGCCCTCTCTCCGCATCACCGCGCAGAAGGGGGGCGTGTTCGCGACCGACGAGTCGCAGCCGAAGCGGCTTTTGTGGGGCATCCCCGGCGCGGTGCCGAAGACGCCCGAGACCGTGCGCGCGCTCACGCGCCCCGACGGCGCGACGATCGTGGCGGTGCGTCGTCCCGGCCTCTATTGGGTCGGCGTCACCGGTCACGGGCCGCTCACGCCCGTCGTCCGGAGCACGAGGACGCTCGGCGCGCCTGCGCTCGCGTCCATGCCGGAGGGCGGCGTGATGGCGTGGGCCGAGCGCGGCAGCGACGGCTTCACGATCATGACCGCCGCGATCGCGACCGAGGGCGCGCGCGCGACGGTGTCGGAGCCGGAGGCGCTCGCGGACGGCATGTCGCCCGCGCTCGCGAACCTCCCGAGCGGCGAGCTCCTCCTCGCGTACTCCGACGGCGGCGCGGGCGCCCATCGCGTCGTCGCGCAGCGACTCGGGCCCGACCTCACGCCGCGCGGCGGCCTCCTCGTGCTCTCGGAGGCGGGCACGAACGCGGGCTCGCCGGCGCTCGCGGTCGATCCGGACGGTCGCGCCGTCGTCGCCTACCTCACGTTCGCGAAGGGTCAGGCCGAGGTGCGTGCGACGGCGCTCACCTGCCACTGAGTGCGCTTGCCCCGCGAACCGGCAATCGTCGGCTCATTTTGATACGCTGGCCTCGTGGCCGACAAGCTCGACGCCCTGCCGGCGGGAACGCTCGGCAGCTACGAGATCCGGGGCAAGCTCGGCTCCGGAGGCATGGGCGACGTCTTCGACGCCGTTCACAAAGGCCTGAACAAACGCGTCGCGATCAAGACGCTCCGCAAGCGGTTCCTCGACGACGAGATCGTGGTCGCGCGTTTCCTCCGCGAAGGTCAGCTCGCCTCGCGCATCCGCCACCCGAACATCGTCGACGTCACCGACGTCGGGATGATGGGCGGCCTCCCATGCCTCGTGATGGAGCACCTCGAGGGCGAGTCGTTCTCGGCGCTGATCCGGCGCGAGAAGGCGATCGCGATCGAGCGCATCGTCGACATCCTCTTGCCGATCGTCGCGGCGGTCGACTTCGCGCACGACCACGGCATCGTGCATCGCGACCTCAAGCCGTCGAACATCTTCCTCTCGCGATCGTGGAACGGCGAGGTCGTCCCGAAGGTCCTCGACTTCGGCATCTCGAAGCTCGTCCACGAGGCGCAGGAGTCCGCGCTCACGACCGACTCCGCGTTCGTCGGTACGCCCCACTACGCGTCGCCGGAGCTGATGCGCGCCGACAAGCAGGCCGACGGCCGCTCCGATCAGTATTCGATGGGCGTCATCCTCTACGAGGCGGCGACGGGGACGCGTCCGTTCGCCGAGATCGGCAACAACTTCGTCGCGCTCGCGATGGCGATCTGCAAAGGCGAATATCCGCCCGCGACCAACCGCAACCCGAACGTGCCGCCCGCGTTCGATCGCGTCATCCAGCGCGCGATGGCGCTCCACCCCGAGGAGCGCTTCCTCACGATGCGCGCGCTCGGCGAGGCGCTCCTCCCGTTCGCGAGCGAGCGCGCCCGCGTCATCTGGGCGCCGACCTTCCAGGGCAAGACGGGCGAGGTGCCGGTCGTCGGCGAGGTCCGCGCGGCGGGGCCCACCTCGGAGACGGTCCAGACCGGGAGCAAGGGCGGCCAGGGGGGCAAGGCGCCGGAGCCGTTCGCCGCGACGGGCCCCAACCCGCAGTTCCCGACGTACCCGACCCATCCTTCGCAGCCGAGCGGCATGCACGCGTTCAGCGGTCCGCCGTCGTCGCCGAGCACCACGCCGCCCGGCTTCGAGCGCCTGCCGACGTACCCGACCTACGGGACCGGCCGCCCCGTCGCGTCGCCGCGCGGCAACGGCCTGATCACCGCCGTCGTCGGCGCGAGCGTCGTCGTGGCGATCCTCGTCTCGGTCATCGTGCTGAAGGGCGGCGTCGGCGGCGGCAAGACGGGGGAGACGACGACCGCCGCCTCCGCCGCGCCCGCCACCTTCGTGCTCGACGTCTCCGCCAACCCGCCGACCGCGGCGATCGAGCTCGACGGCGCCGCCGCCGGCACCGGCCGCATCGTGAAGACGCTCCCGAAGGACGGAGCGAAGCACGCCCTCCGCATCACCGCGCCCGGCCACGAGCCGTACACGCGCGAGTTCGACGCCGACTCCCCGCCGCCGGTGATGATCCCGCTGAAGCCGATCGCCGCCGCCCCCTCCGCGACCCCCACGCATCAGCCGACACAAAAGGCGGGCGGCAAGGCGACGGGCGGCAAGAAAGGGGACGGCCGCCCGAAGACGGATAACATCGATCCCTGGGAATGACAGGGCGGTCCATCGCTATCACGCTCGCGGTCGCCGTCGCTCTCGCGACGAGCGCGCCGACGGCAGCGGCCGCCCCGAAGGGGGAGAAGGAGGCCGCCGACCTGCGCGCGCGCGACCTCTTCCACAAGGGCGACAAGGACTACGCCGAGGGCCGCTACGAGGAGGCCTACAAGGAGTTCCAGGAGGCCTACGACCTCTCGCCGCGCCCGCAGCTCCTCTTCGCGATGTCGAACGCGCTCGAGCGGCTCGGTCGCTATCAAGAAGCGGTCGACGCGCTCGAGAAGTACCTCTCGAGCGGCAAGGTGAAGGACAAGGACATCGTCCAGAAGCGAATCGCCAATCTCAAGAAACGCGTCGAAGAGAAGAAAGCCGAGGAAGACGCGGCGGAGAAGAAGCGACAGGAAGAGGCCGCCGCCGCCGCCGCGAAGGTCGAGCCTCCGCCGCCTCCTCCTCCGCCACCGCCGCCCCCTCCGCCGAAGCCGCTCCTGCCGTACGTCCTCCTCGGAGGCGGCGGCCTCGCGCTCGTCGGCGCGGGCGTGTTCGGCGCGCTCACGCTCTCGGCGCGGAGCGACGTCGACGCGGGGTGCCGCGACGCGCCGTCGGGACGGCTCTGCACGTCGGAGGCACAAGACGCGATCGATCGGGACAAGACGCTCGGGCTCATCACCGACGTCGCGCTCGTGTCGGGCGTGGTCCTCGGCGGCGTCGGCGCGTACTTCCTCCTCACGCAGAAGAGCGAGGCCCCGTCGACGGTGAAGGTCGGCGTGAAGGCGACGGGCAGGGGAGCGGCGATCGTTGGCACGTTTTAGCCTCCGCGCAGCCCCGCTCCTCCTCGCCGCCGTCGCGAGCTGCACCCTCACGCGCTCCGTGCCCGACAGCTGCACGTCGACCGCGGACTGCCGCGCGGCCTTCGGCGGCGGGCTCGTCTGCGGCGCGAGCGGTCTCTGCGAGCGCGCGGGGCCGAACCCGCGCTGCGAGGCGGCGTTCCCGGTCGACCTCCTCACGCGCCCGGAGAGCTACGCGGGCATCATCACGCTCGGCTCGCTGATGGACCGTTCGGTCGAGACGCAGCGCGATCGCGAGGCGGCGATCCGGCTCGCGACGATGCAGGTGAACGAAGCGAAGGGCCTCGACGGCCGCCTCTTCGGCGTCGTGCAGTGCGACGTCGCGGAGGACGCGAAGTACGACTCGCTCAAGCGCGGAGAGGCCGCGGTCGAGAACGCGAAGTACCTGAGCGACGTGCTCGGCGTGCCGGCGATCATCGGGCCGAGCGCCTCCGGCGACGCGCTCCTCGTCCTCGAAGCGCTGAAGGGCAAGGACGTGCTCGTGATGTCGCCGTCGGCGTCGAGCCCCGAGCTCACGACGCGCGACGTCGCGGCGCCGAGCGACGACGAGCCCGGTCTGTTCTGGCGCACGGTCGCGCCGGACACGCTGCAGGGGAACGCGATCGCGCGCCAGATCGTCGAGGTGAAGGCGGACGCGAAGCGCGTCGTCGTCATCGCGGAGGAGGGGCCGTACGGCTCCTCGCTCGCGGAGGTCTTCACCCAGGCCTTCGCGAAGGACGGGCGCGCCGCGAACACGATCGCGTACACGACCGCGAGCGAGCGCGACGCGGCGATCGTGGCCGCCGCCGCCGCGCCGCCGCCGGACTTCGTGCTCTTCTTCTCGTCGCAGACGCCCGACGTCGTCTCGTTCCTGAACGCGGCGAGCACGCTCGAGAGCTACAAGGACGTCCCGCTGTTCCTCACCGACAGCGCGGCGAACACGGACGTGCTCAACGGCGTCGCCGCGGCGTCGACGATCTTCCCGCGCGTCACCGGGAGCCGGCCCGCGGTCCCGAAGGGGCCCACCTTCGAGCTCTTCAAGACGAGCTACAGCGCGGCGTTCAAAAAGGACCCGAGCGCGCTCGGCTTCGCGCCGCAGGCGTACGACGCGACGTGGCTCGTCTTCTACGGCACCGCGTTCGCGTCGAAGCAGGGCACGATCACGGGGAAGGGGATCGCGCGCGGGCTCCGCAAGATCGCGCGGACGGGGCCCGAGGTCGCGATCACGCCGGCGAACTGGACGGCGATCTCGAACGACGTGGCGGAGGGGAAGCCGGTCAACGTCGATGGCGCGTCGGGGAAGCTCGACTACGATCCTGCGACGGAGGAGACGACGAGCCTCGTCGACATCTGGAAGATCAGCGCCGACGGGAAGGCGATCGAGACGATCAAGGAGATCGATCCGACCGCGCCGTGAGGAGCTCGCCGACGTAGCGCGAGCGCGGGCGCACGAGCTTCCCGCAGCGGCGCTGCTCCTCGACGTGCGCGCACCACCCCGCCGCGCGGCTCACCGCGAACGTCGGCGTGAACATCGCGCGCGGAAGCCCGACCGCCTCGAGCAGCACCGCGGTGTAGAACTCGACGTTCGCACGGAGCGCGCGCGCGGGGCTCTTCGCCGCGAGCAGCGCCTCGGCCTCACGCTCCACCGCGCGCGCGAGGTGGAGCCGCCCGCGGAGGGGCTTGGCCTCGGCGTCGGGCTCCGCCGCGTGCGCGGGGTCGGGTCCGCGGAGGGGCTTCGCCTTGGCGTCGGCGTTGCGGCGTTCTGTCTCGAGGCGGGAGAGTGCGCGTTCGAGGACGAAGGCGCGTGGGTCGCGGACGCGATAGATGCGGTGGCCCATGCCCATGATGCGCTCGCCGCGCGCGAGGGCGGCGGTCAGCCATTCGCGCGCGGCGGTCGCGTCGCCGATCGCGTCGAGCATGTCGAGGACGGGGCCGGGCGCGCCGCCGTGGAGCCTGCCCTTCAGCGCTCCGATCGCGGCGACGACCGCGCTCACGGTGTCGGACTCGGTCGACGCGACGACGCGCGCGGTGAAGGTCGACGCGTTCATCCCGTGATCGACGACGGTGACGAGGTACGCATCGAGCGCGGCGGTCGCCTCCGCGCTCGGCGTGCAGCCGGTGACGAGCCGGAGGTAGTCGGCGGCGTGGCTCAGCTCGGGATCGGGCCGCGTCGCAGAGGAGGAGGCGGCGGCGACGGCGACGCCGCCGAGCACGCGGAGCATCTCGTCGAAGGAGCGATCGTCGTTGCTCGGGAGCTGCGCGGCGCGGGCGCGCAGCGCGTCCATCGGGTCGGGCAGGTCGACGGCGTGGAACCGCGCGGCGGCGCGGGCGGCGCCGAGCTTCGCGCGGACGCTCGCGAGCTCGTCGTCGTTCGGGAGGCGGCCGTGCCAGAGGAGGTGGACGACCTCCTCGAAGGTGACGTTGCCGGCGAGGTCCTCGACCGGGAGGCCGGCGATGACGAGGCGGCCGGCGTCGCCGTCGACGTCGGAGAGGCGGGTGGAGGCGGCGACGACGTCTTCGAGGCCGCTGGCTTCGATCGGGCTGGGCATGCCGCGGATATGGGGTGTCGGCGCGCGCGAGCCATGATGGATTCGTGAATCAACGAGGCGCGATCGACAATCAACGTGCGCTCGGGCGATGATCGCGGCGTGAGCGCACGTTCGGACTACGTCAGCGCGGCGCGGGCGCGCGAGCTCCTCGACGTGAAGCCGCAGACGCTCTACGCGTACGTCAGCCGCGGCCACATCCGCAGCATCGACGCGGGGAAGGGGACACGCGAGCGCCTCTACCTGCGCGAGGACGTGGAGCGCCTCCGCACGCGCGCGCATGCCCGCGCAGGTCACGGCGCGGTCGCGGCGGCGGCGCTGCGCTGGGGCGAGCCGGTCCTCGACACGAGCATCGGCACCGTCACCGAACGGGGCCCAATCTACCGCGGCCACGCCGCCGTCGACCTCGTCGCGTCGGGCGTGAGCTTCGAGGTCGTCTGCGCGCTGCTCCACGGCGCCGTCGCGGACACGATCGCGCCGGCCCCCGCGCCGTCGCAGCGCCCGTCGAGCTCGCGTGCGCGAGGCGGGCGGATGACGGGGTCTGGGCGACGCGATGTTCGATGGTCCGTGCTCCGCGCGCTACTGCCATCCGGCGCCGACGCCTTCGCCGCGATGCTGCTCACCGCCAGCACGCTCGCCGCGGCTACATCACGCGAAGGCGCGCCGCTGGAGCTGGCCCCGCGTGGTCGCGCCACGTCGTCGCGCCGCGAAGGCGCGCCGCTGGAGCTGGCACCGCGTGGCAACGTCGCATCGCGTCGCGAAGGGGCGCCGCGGCGGGCCACCTCCGCGGCGCGTCGCGATGGCGTCGAGGCGGAGCTGGCTCCGTCGATGCGCGGCGTGAGCATGCTCGGTGCGGATGGCGAGCGCGGCGTGGCAGAGGGCTTGGGCGTGGTGATGGCGCTCGTTCGTCGGCTCGTCGTGGCGTGTGGGGTGCCGCGCGGGGGGGCGGTCGTGGCGCGGGCGGAGCGGGCGGGGTCGATCGCGGAGGCGCTGCTGATCGCGCTCGGGGCGGCGCCGACGCGTGCGCGGGTCGCGGCGATGAACGCGGCGCTCGTGCTGTGCGCCGACCACGAGCTCAACGTGTCGAGCTTCGCCGTGCGCGTCGCGGCGTCGGCGGGTGCGTCGCTGCCGGCGTGTGTCCTCGCCGGGCTCGCGGCGCTCTCCGGCCCCCGGCACGGCGGAGCGACGCGCGCGGTGGAGGAGCTCACCCTCGCGATCGGTGCGCCCGAGCACGCCGCGGCCGCGATCGCGGAGCATCGCGCGCGCGGCGAGGCGGTCCCCGGGTTCGGGCATCCGCTCTATCCCGCCGGCGATCCGCGCGGCGCGCTGCTGCTCGATCGCGCAGTGAAGCTCGCGCCGAGGGCCCGCGGCGTGCGGGTGCTCGTCGCCGCCGCGAGCGCGATGAAGCTCGCCGAGCACGAGGCGCCCACCGTCGACGTCGGCCTCGTCGCGCTCGCGCGCGCGCTCGGCCTGCCGCGCGGGGCGCCGCTCGCGATCTTCGCGTGCGGACGGCTCGCCGGTTGGATCGCGCACGCGCTCGAGCAACAGCGCGAAGGGCACCTCCTCCGGCCGCGCGCGCGCTACGTCGCTCAGAGCGCGTCGGCGTCGACGCTGAGGACCGTGTCCGCGATCGGCGTCGCGGGCGCGTAGCCGAGCTCGGCGCGCGCGCGGCGGTCGTCGACCATGCAGACGAAGCGGATGTGATCGAGCTCCGGCGCCGGGAACGTCGTGAGGCGGAGCGACCACAGCCGCTTCAAGAGCGACTTGCCGAGCGAGTAAGGGACCGGGACGCTCGGACGATCCAGGATCTTGATCGCGTGCGAGAGCGGCAGCGGGTCGGGGCCGGCGATGTTGTAGATTCCACGCTTTCCGGGGGCGAGGGCGGCGCGGAGCGCGCGGACGACGTCGGACTCGTGGATGACCTGGATCATCGGGTCGAAGCCGAGGAGGCGCGGGATGGTGGGGAGGCGGAGGAAGTTCGAGGCCGCGTTGTGGACCCCGCCGAGGATGTGGACCGGGCGCAGGATGACGGTCTCGGTGTCGGGGTGCTTCCAGAAGAAGCCCTGCGCGAGCATGTCGACCTCGATGAGGTCGCGGATCTCGCCGAAGCGCGCGCCGCCGAGGAGCGGCGCGTCTTCGTTCAGGAACTGCGCGTTGTCGGGCTGCGGGCCGTAGACGTTGGCGCTCGAGAGGACGACGAGCTTCGGCACGTCGAACTGCGCGACGTACTCCATCAGCTTCTGGAAGCCCGCCACGTTCCAGGAGTGATGCTCGGCCTGCGACGCGCGCGGATCGTGCATCACGCCGAGGTGCACCACCGCCTCGATCGGCTCGGAGCGGAAGATGTCCTTCAGCTTCTTCCGGCGGATGTCGACCTGCTCGTGGCGGACGTCCTTCGGCTTGTCGGGGAAGGGACGGCGATCGACGCCGACGACCTCGCGCTCGCGATGGAGGAGGCGGACGACCTGCTTGCCGAGGCGACCGCACGCGCCGGTGACGAGGACGATGCCCTCGCCGCGCGGCCGCGGCGGCGGCGGGTGGAACGACGACGGCGGGAGGGAGTCGGGCGCGTCGAGCATTTAGGCCGCGTGCTGATATAGCACGCGGCACGAGCTCGCTTTGGTCGCTCAGAAGAAGACGCTCTTTCGTTCCTTGAGGCCGCGGTTCAGCATCGACTGGATCGTCGCCTTCACGACGTGGACCTTCTCCTCGATCACGGCGTCGTCGTCGTCGGGATCGCCGTCGAAGCGCATCGGCTCGCCGAAGTAGATGCGGTACTTCGTCGGGAGCGGCAGCGCGCCGAAGGGGAGGAGGAGCTGCGGGAGGATCGGCGGCGCGCTCGGCATGCGCAGCACCTTCGCGAGCGAGGTGAAGTTGCCGACCGAGACGTACTGCTCCTCGCCGCCGACCACCGCGACGGGCACGATCGGCGTCTTCGTCTCCATCGCGAGCCGCATGAAGCCGAGGCCGAAGTCGCAGAGCTGATAGCGCCTCGTGAACGGCTTCGAGATGCCGCGCGCGCCCTCGGGGAAAACGAGGAGCGCCTCCTCCGCCGAGAGCAGGCGCTCCGCGTTCTCGGGGACGCCGACCACCTGACCGACGCGCGAGAACAAGAGCGACACGAACGGGAGCGTCTGCGTCCACTTCTCGACCATCGCGCGCATGAAGCGCGGCGGCTCGACGTCCATGAAGAGCGACGCGCCGATCATCGCCGCGTCGATCGGGATCTGGCCCGAGTGGTTGGAGATCAGGAGGACGCGCGTGGCGGGGACGTGCTCGGCGCCGTGCACGGCGGTCCGGAAGTAGTGACGATGCAGCAGCGCGGCCGAGGCGAGCGCGTACTTCGTCCACGCCGGGTCCATCCCGAACGGGTCGACGCCGGTCGCGGTGAGGTTGAGCGGCACGCGCGCGAGGCGGGCGTTGAACTCCTCGCCGAGCTTCGCCGTCATCCAGTCGTCGACGCTCGACGTCGCGGAGGAGAGGAGCCCGCGCGCGAGCGGCGCCAGCGACCGAAGCCGCGACATCCCACGCCGTGCGAGCGAACGAGTCTCGTTCACGGTGCCAAGCTAGTACGATGCACGGGCGAATTGAATCCTCCCCCGCCGCTCCGCCCCGGCTCGCTCATCGCGATCGCAGCGCCCGCGAGCCCGTTCGATCGGAACGAGCTATTTCGCGGGCTCGCGTGGCTCCGGACGCGGTATCGGCTCCGCATCGACGGCCGCGTCCTCGCGCGGGACGGCTACCTCGCGGGGGACGACGACACGCGCGCGGCCGTGCTCTCCGCCGCGATGCTCGATCCCGACGTCGGCGCGATCGTCGCCGCACGCGGCGGCTACGGGATCATGCGCATCGTCGATCGCCTGCCGTGGCGCGACTTCTCCGCGCGCCCCAAGCACCTCGCCGGCTTCAGCGACGTGACCGCGCTCCACGTCGTCGCGTGCTCGCGCGGCGTCCCGACCGTGCACGCGCCGAACGTGACCGGCCTCGGCCGCTCGATCTCCGCCGCGGAGCGCCTCTCGCTCATCTCCGCCTTCGAGGCGGGCCCGCCGCCGGAGTGGCGCGACCTCCGCGCGATCGTCCCCGGCGACGCAACAGGCCCCGTCTTCGGCGGCAACCTGGCGCTCCTCGAGGCGATGGCGGCGAGCGGTCTCCTCGACGTGCCGAAGGGCGCGATCCTCGTGCTCGAGGACGTCACCGAGCGCCCGTACCGCATCGACCGCATGCTCACCGCGCTCCTCCTCGGCGGCCACCTCGCCCGCGCGAGCGCGATCGTCTTCGGCGGCTTCACGCAGTGCGATCCGGGCCCCGACGGCGTCACCGTCGAGCACGTCCTCCGCGACCGCACGAAGAAGCTCGGCGTCCCGATCTACGCGGACGCGCCGTTCGGCCACGGCTCCCCCAACTTCGCGTTCCCGCTCGGCCGCGTCGCGCGCCTCGAGAACGGCGTCCTGCGGTTCTAGCCGTTCCGCGTGAACGGCGGCACCGTCGGGGAGGTGCCGGTCTCGTCGTCCATCGACTCGGCGAGGTCGTCGGCGATGATGATGCCGTCCTCGGAGCCGGGGTGCGTCGACTCGAGGTCGAGGTGCATGCCGGCGCCGGTCGGATCCTCGAAGTCGTCGTCGTTGTCCTCGACGCCGCCGGGGGCCGTCTGCGGCGCGCCGTCGATCGTCTCGGGGCCGTTCGGGCTCGAGCCCGGCGCGACCGTCTTCACCTCTTCGCTGTCGCCGAGCAGGTCGATCGCGGGCGGCTGCGCGGGGCGATCGGTCGAGACGCCCGTCGCGCCGGTGGGCTCCGACGCGGGCGCCGACGGCGGCACGCGCGAGGCGCGCTTCGGCTCGCGGCTCAGCGT
This sequence comes from Labilithrix sp., assembly GCA_019637155.1. Lineage (NCBI taxonomy): Bacteria > Pseudomonadati > Myxococcota > Polyangiales > Labilitrichaceae > Labilithrix > Labilithrix sp. The sequence goes on from JAHBWE010000018.1 coordinate 188,070, forward strand.
GGCGGGCACGATCTGGCCGGACTCCGTCGCCTCGTCGTGCGTCGCGGTGAAGGAGAGGCCGGGCGGACGGCGCACGCCGAGGTTGCCGTTCGCGTTCTTGGGCGGACGCGCCTGCGTCGCCGCGGTGTCGTCGTGCGGGACGGGCGGGACGGGGACGGGCGGGACCGCTTCGATGCTGGAGCTCGTCGGTGAGTCGCCGAACTCGAGGCGCTCGAACTGCGCGTCGATCTCGTCCTCGACCGGCGCCGCCGCCTTCGGTGGCAGCGGCGGCGGCATGCTGCTCACGCCTTTCGTCGGCGGGGTCGAGGCCGAGCGCGGGCCGGTCACGATCGGGCGCGCGGTCGCGGCGGTCTCGCCCGTGCGCGTCTCCTCGCGCGGCGGCGGCACCGACGGACCTCGCGCGATGGTGGGCACGCTCGTCGACGGGACCGGCGGCGGCGCGGGCGCGGCGACCGGGACGCGCGACGCGGAGGGACGCTTGGGCGGCTGCGACGGCGAGGTCGGAGCGGGCGGCGGCTGCGAGACGCTCTTCGGCGCCGCGCCGGCGCGCGACGGCGGGGGCACAGGCTGATCGGAGACGAGCTTCGGCGGCGCGTAGACGAACGCGGGATCGCCCTCCGGCTTCTTGAGCTGGTTCGTCTTCGCGCGCTCGAGGCCCTGCGTCGCCTCCGCGTCGCCCGCGCGCATGCGGAGCACGCGGCGCCACGCGTCGGCGGCCTCGCGCGCGTCGGCGAGCTGCTCCTCCCAGATGCGCGCGACCTTGCGCGCGAGCTCGGCGCGCGCGTTCATGTCCTTGCCGCGGAGGATCTGGTCTTCGTAGAGCTGCACGAGCGACTTGTAGTCGTTCAGCTCCATGAAGAGGCCCGCGAGCTCGTCCATCACCTGCTGATCGGTGGGGGAGAGGTCGTGGAGCTTCTTCAGGTCGGTCGCGGCGTTGACCGGCTCCTGGAGCTGCTCGCGCCGGATCTTCGCGCGGCGGGCGAGGAGCTGGCGCACGAGCGGGCCGTCGAAGACCTCGGAGAGCGCGTGGGTGAGCGCGTTCTCGGCGCGGCGCGCGTCGTTCGTGTCGAGGCCGAGCTGCTCGAGCATGTCGAGGGTGAGGCCGTCGACGTGCGCGACGAGCGCGTCGCCGAGCCACGTGAACGCCTGCTCCGCGTCGTTGAGGTCGCGGTGCGCGAGCGTGGCCGCGCGGCGGAGGAGGTTCGCGCGCGTGCGGCCGCCGTCGCGCGCGCCGTGGCCGCCGGCCGCGAGCGCGGCGCAGAGCGCGCGGCGGAGGCGATCGCCGCCGCTGATCTTGTCGCCCTCGTGGGCGGCGTTCTCGAGCACGGCGACCGTCTCCTCGCTCGGCGCGCCGGAGAGCCCGAGCTCGAAGAAGCCGCGCGCGCGCTCGGGCTGCCCGCGCGTGGACGCGACCTGCGCGGCGCGGCCGAGCGCGCGGACGCGATCCGGCGGCGCCTTGCTCCGCGTGATCTGCCGCTCGTAGAGATCGATGACGTCGGCCGGCTTCGCGGCGAGGGCGGCGAGGCGCTCGAGGAGAGGCTCCGCGTCGGCCGGCGGCACGAAGACCATGCCTTGCTCGCCGTGCGCCATCGCGTCCTGGCGCGCGGTGCCGGCGCGCGCGCGGACCTCGGCTTGGCGCACGAGCTCGTGCGCGCGCTCGACCCCCTGCACCTCGCGCGTGAGGACGTCGTGCGCGACGGTGAGGGCGTCGTGATCGCCCGTCTTCACCGAGAGCTCCTCGAGGTGATCGGCGAGCTTCTTGTCGGCGCCCTTCGTGCGAACGAGCTCGATCGCGACGGTGACGGCGTCGGCGTCGCGACCCACGTCCGCGAACCGCTCGAACGCGCCGCGGAGGGCGTTCGTGCGCTCGACGCCGTGACGCGCGTCGAACCACCACTCCTTCAGCTTGCTCGCGACGATGCCCTTCCAGCCGAGGCGATCGCCGAGCTCGATGTAAGCCGTCCGCACCGAGGGCTCGCCCTGATCGGCGAGGTCGGTGAGGGCGCCGAGCGCCTCGTCGCCGCGATCGAGCTTGTCGGCGAGGATCGCGGCGAGCTTCGTCGTGAGCCCCACCACCTCGCGCTCGTCCGCCTCGATCTCGATCCGCTCGACGAGGAGCTCCGCGACGCGGCCCCACTGCTCCGTGATCTCGCAGAGCTCGCAGAGGCGCGTCAGCGCGTCGAAGTCCTCGAGGTCCGCCTTGCGCACGAGGTCGAGCGCGCGGATCGCGTTCCGCGGATCGTCGAGCTTCTCGTAGAGGCGGGCGAGGCGGGCCGCGATCTGACCGCGCTCCTGCACGTCGGCGACGAGCTTCAGCTCGCGCTCGAGCGCGTCGGCGGCCTCCGCGAGCGCGCCGCGGTTCTCCTGCAGGTCGGCGATCGCCTGGAGCGCGGGGCGGCACGTCGGATCGAGATCGGAGAGGATGATCTCGTAGCGCGAGATCGCGGTGTCGATGTCGCCGACGCCGTCGGCGAGGAGCTCCGCCTCGCGCAGCGCGACGCGCGCCTTCTCCGCGCGGTCGACCGTGTTCTGGCCGAGGCGGCGGAGGAGCGTCGCGGCCTCGGTGTGGTCCTCGCGCTCGACCGCGTCGTCGATGAGGCGCTCGAGCGCCTCGCGATCGTCGCCGTCCTCGAGGAGCTTCAGCCACAGCTCGCGCGCGAGCTCCTTGTCGTCTTGCCGGCTCGCGCAGAGCGTCGCCGCCTCGCGCCGGATCGAGATGCGCTTGTTGCGATCGGTCAGGCGGTCGCCGCGCTTCGTGAGGAAGGCGACGAGCTTGTCGACGTTGCCGGCCTGGTTGTAGCGATCGACGAGCAGGTTCGCGTAGTCGTCGTTGAGCGGATCGAACTCGGTCGCCTCCTCGAGGCGGACGAGCGCCTCGTCGGGGCGGCTCGCGCGCGTGAGGTACTCCGCCGCGCGCGCGTAACACGCGGCCTGCTGCTTGAGGTCGCCGGTGAGGAGGCCGCGCTGGTACGCCGCGTTCGCGGCCTTCTCCCAGCTCTCGGCGCCGGAGTAGAGGCGATCGGCCTCGTCCCAAAGCCGCCCGTCGCGGAGCGCGTCGGCGGCCTCGGCGTAGGAGTCGCCCGCCTTGATCGCTTCGCCGAGCTGCTCGCGGAGCTCGGCGAGGCGGCGGAGGAGCATCCCGCGCGGGACGGGATCGTCGATCCCGGACGCGCTCTCGGCGATGACGCTGGCGGCGAGGTCGTTGCGATCGCCGCGCTCGAAGAGCTTCGAGGCGGTGAGCACGGCGTGGTCGTCGTCGGGGACGAGGCGCGCGATGCGGCTCCACGCGTCGCCCGCCGCGACGAGATCGCGGCGCTTGTCCTCTTGCAGGCGCGCGAGGCGCTTCTCGAGGAAGACCTTCGTCTCGACGTCGCTCTCGATCGTCGCCTCTTGCTCGAGCACGTTCGCGAGCTCGTCCCAGCGCTGCGACTTCTCGAGGAGGCGCATCAGCGCGGTGCGCGCGCTCTCGTCCTTGCGGTCGAGGGTGAGGAGCTGGCGCCACGCCGAGATCGCGCCGTCGACGTCGCGGAGGTTGCCCTCGCAGAGCCCCGCGATCTCGCGGAGGCGCTCCTTGCGCGACTCCACCGTCTCGGGCGCGTTGGGCGTCGCGCGGATCGACGCGAGGAGCACGTCGCGGAGCTGGCCGTAGTCGCGCTTGCTGCGGAGGTAGTCCTCCGTCCACGAGAGCGCCTCGGGGTGCGCGGGATCGGCCTCGAGGATTTCCTTGTACTTCGCGAAGGCCTCGGGCTTCTTGCCCTTGCCGACGAGCATCTGCGCGGCGTCGAGGATGCCCTGCATCTTGTCGGGCGTGAGATCGCCGCCGCCGCGCCGGTGGATCGACTGCGAGCCGCGGCCGTAGCTGGTCTCCGGCTCGCGCTCCGACGCGGGCTCCGGCTCCATCATCGGGCTCGGGCGCGCCGAGGTCTTCGGCGGGGCCATGCTCGTGCGCTTCGCGGTCGCCGGTCCGACGCCGGTGTCCTCGAGGATCGAGCGGTCCTGCGTCTGCGAGGACAACATGCCGCCGCCGCCCGCCTTGTGGTGGGGCGCGAGCTCCGACGTCATCGAGCTCACGCCGGCGGAGGCGAGGGCGGAGCGGACGTCCTGCACCATCTCCCCGGCGGGGTTCGACGAGAGGTACGCGTTGCAGCGCTGCTGCATGTCCGGCGGCTGCCCCACCGCGCGCGCGTAGTGCAAGAGGAGCTGCATCGCGCGGTCGTTGCCGCCGTCGATGTCGAGCGCGGCGGCGGCGTAGGCGAGGCCGTGCTCGCCCTCGTAGGTCTCCGCGAGCGCGACGAGGAGCTCGGCGGCGTAGTTGCGCTCGTCGGCGGGGACCGCCTCGCCGGCCTGGATCCGGTCGAGGACGCTCGAGGCGTACTCCTGCTGGAGCGCGGGATCGGAGCTGTCGATCTCGCGCGCCATCGCGAGCGCGCGGGTGGCGCCCTGGAGGTCGCCGGCGAGCTTGCGCGTCGCGGCCTCGTCGCGGAGGAGGCCGACGCGGCGCTGCGGGTCCTGCTCGAGATCGAGCTCCGCGCCGTAGAGCGGGAGCGCGTCGGACCACTGCTGCAGCTGCTTGTACAGCTCGCGCGCGCTGTAGATCGCGAACGCGCTCGTGGGGTCGAACTCGATCGCCTTCTTGTAGCTCTCAATCGCCTTCTTCGGCTGGCTGAGCGGCGGCTCGGACCAGAGCTGCGCGAGCTGCTCGTAGAGCGTGGCGAGCTCGCTCCGGATCTCGGGCTGGTTCGCGGCGAGGGGCGTGAGCGCCTTCGCGCGCCGGTCGTAGAGCGCGACGAGGGCCTTGCTGTCGCCCTTGTTCCGATAGAGCTCGGCGAGGCGCTCGGCCGCCACCTGCGCGGTGGGGTCCTTCTCGAGCGCCATCATGAGGATGCGGGCGGCGCGGTGGACGTCGTGAAGCGTCGTCGACCAGACGTTCGCCGCCTCCGAGAGCCAGTGCGCGGCGTAGGCGCGGTCGCGCGTCTCCCCGCCGACGCGCTCGAGGAACATCGCGTAGCTCTTGGGGTCGGCCTCGCCCGATTCGTGGGCGTACGCGAGCGCCTCCTCGTCATGAGGATTCTCGACGAGCCGCTGCACGAGGCGGTCGATCTCGGCGCGATCCATGGCCCTCGGCGAAGGTACCAGAATCGCCAGGGATCCCACAACTTGCGTCGCCCACGCTTCCGCTTATTGAAGCTTGATCGTCAAGGTGTTCTTGATCTCGAGGTCGTACTTGAGGACGCCGGCCGGCGGGTCGTTGTCGAACCAGAGGCTCCCGCTGACGCGCGCGGACAGGATCTTCGTGATCGTGAACGAGACGTAGGTCTCGCTCAGGAGCCGGAAGTCCGAGAACTGGTTGAACCGCGGCTGGACGTAGGTGACGGAGCTGAGGTCGACGGTGGGGGTCGCGCGGAAGTCGACGCCGGCGTAGTTGCTCCAGCGGTGCCAGTAGTTGTTCTCGCCGAAGTAGGGTCCTGACGCGCTGATCCTCTCGTGCTCGAACAGGTAGGTCGTCCCGGCGAAGAGCTCGAGGTACTTCCAGTTCAGGTAGTTGAAGCGGAGGCCGGCGCCGTAGAGGTCGCGCACCGCCATGCGGCGGAACCGATCGTGCTGGACCTGCGCGAGCGCCTCGAGCGCGACGATCTCGGTCGCGCGATAGTTGTATCTTGCATGCGCCGTCCAGCGCGACACGGTCGTGACGCCGACCGCCTCGCCGTAGTCCGCCGACGCGCGCATGAAGGCGAGGTGGTCGCCGCCGGTGAGCCCGCCGAAGACGGCGCCCGAGAACGTGAGCGTTCGCGTGTTGCCGGTGCGCCCCGCGAGCCCGGCGTCGAACCACAGGAACTTCGGGTTCGCGCGGAGCGTGCTGCGGAGCGCCTCGGCGTTCACCTGCGCCCACGCCACGCGAGGCCACCCGACGGCGAGCAGACCAAAGAGCACAAGGACGAGCCTCTTCATCGTCCGCCACCTCTGTCACGCCCGCGCGTCGCAGAAAATGCGGAAGTCAGAGCGGGGCGCCGCAGCGGGGGCAGTCGTGGCGACCGGCGATGCGGAGCGCATCGCAAAAGCGGCAGCGTTGCTCGGCGCGGACCGGCGCGACCGGCGCGGCGCGGACCGGAGGCGGCGCTGCGATGACGGGGGCGGTGCCGGTGGGGTCGAGCCGCGCGAGCGGAGCGCCGCGATCGAAGGTGGCGCCCTCGGCGACGAGGAGCTGGACGATCACGCCGTCGCTCGGGGCCTCGAGCTCGGCGGTCACCTTGTCGGTCTCGATCTCCGCGATCACGTCGCCGCCGCGAACGCGATCGCCGGGCTTGCACGACCAGCGGACGAGCACGCCGGTCGGGATCGCCTCCGAGAGATCGGCGATGACGTCGCGCACTACTCGAAGACGCCGTAGCTCGAGGCCGGCGCCGGGCTCGGGGCGGGGTGCGGCGCGGGGCTCGGGGTGTTCGTCGCCGGGGCGGAGGCGGGCGGTTGCTTCACGCGCGGCTTGTGCTTCGGCGGGGGCGGCGTCGACGCCGACGGCGCGGCGCTCGGCTTCGTCTCGACGAGGGCGGTCGGCGGAGGCAGCGGCTCCGGCGGTGGTGGCGGCGGCGGCGCGCTCTCGGTCGGCGACGCGCTCGCGCTCGCGGTGACGGCGGGCTCGGGCGCCGGCGGCGCGGGCTTGCGGCGGGCCATGCCGTAGTAGACGGCGACCGCCGCGCAGAGGATGACCATGACGCTGATCGTCGCGAGGACGCCGGGCGACGGGCCGCTCGAGCGCGACACCGGCGGCGGGGGGAGCGAGATCGGCGGCGGGCGGAGCGAGTCGGGGACGCGGATGCCGGCCGCGTTCGTGATCGACGCGCGGACGCCGCTCGTGAGGGCGCCCTGCGCCTCGAGCGCGGCGAGGAGCTCGCCGGCGAAGATGTCGGCGCTCGCCTGCCGGTCCTCCGGGAGCTTCGAGAGCGAACGCATCACGACGTCCTCGAGCTCCTTCGGGATGTTCGCGTCGGGCACCGCCTCGTTCGGGCGCTTCGGGACCGACTTGATGTGACGCGCCATCACGACGACCGCGTCGGTGTCGGTGAAGGGCGGGCGGCCGGTGAGCATCTGGTAGAGGATGACGCCGAGCGAGTAGAGGTCCGTGCGCGCGTCGAGGGGCTTGCCCTGCGCTTGCTCGGGGCTCATGTAGCGCGGCGTTCCGAACACGGTGCCGGCCTGCGTCTCGACGACGTCGAGCGAGCTGTCGACGCTCCCGCCGCGCACCATCTTCGCGATGCCGAAGTCGAGGACCTTCACGATCTCCTCGTGGCCGTCGCCGGCGGGAGAAGAGGCGGTCGCGCTCGTCAGCATGCGCGCGAAGAACAGGTTGTCGGGCTTGAGGTCGCGATGGATGATGCCCTTCGCGTGCGCCTCCGAGAGCGAGCGCAGCGTCTGGCGCGCGCAGTCGACGGCGAGGGGGACGGGGATGCGGCCGAGGCGGGAGAGGCGCTGGCCGAGGCTCTCGCCCTCGAGGAGCTCCATCGCGAGGTAGAACTCGCCGCTCTCGGACTGGCCGAAGTCGAAGACGGTGACGGTGTTGGGCGACGCGAGGAGGGAGTTCGCGCGCGCCTCGCGGAGGAAGCGCGCCTTCGCGGAGTCGTCCACCGCGCGGTCGCCGCGCAGGATCTTGATCGCGACCTCGCGGCCCATCGCGTGCTGCTTCGCGCGGTAGACGGTGCCCATCGAGCCCGAGCCCATGCGCGCGGTGATCGTGTAGCGGCCCTCGAGCGTGCGCCCGACCATCGGGTCGTGCTCCGCCGCCGCGAGCTCCTTCGCGCGGACCAGGCTCTTGCCGTCGTTGGGGCAGACCCCCGGCGCCTCGGTCTCGTTCCACGAGACCCGGCAGTGGGGACAGACGAGGGCTTTCGGGTCTGTCGGTGTGGTGGTCGACACCGTGTCTTCCGTGCGGGAAGGGTGGGGCAGAGACACGGCCGTCACTCAACGCTACGCGAGCGGCTCCATCACGCAAGCGGCTTGTCACTTGAGCGGGAGCACGTTCCGGGGATCGCAGACGACGGTGACGGAGTCTGCGATCATCGGGGCGCCGGCAGGGACCTTGCCGAGGTCGACGCCGTCGCGGACGCGGCGCACCTCGAGGTGGAGGTGGACGAAGCGCGGCGAGGCCGAGTCGCCCACGGTTCCGACGGTTTGGCCCTCCGGGACCGTCACGCCGGCCGAGATCCCGGGCGCGATCGTGTCGAGGTGGCCGAGGAGCATGAGGTAGTCGCGCAACCGCCCACCCTCACGCAGCGTGTGCCGCGTGAGCACCGTGGTGCCGAAGAGGGTGCCGGCGTAGAGCACCTCGGCGAGCCCCTCCTGGTGCTCGAGCGCGATCATCGCGACCGGCGTGCCCTTCACCTGGGGGAGATCGACCGCGCCGTGGCCGACGTGCGAGAGCGTCGGCGCGCGGCGCTGCTTCGCGTCGGGTTGATCGAGGTCGTAGCCCGACACCACGTAGTGGCCGCCGGCGACGCCGGGCGGGATCGGGTAGCGGTACGCGTCGTAGTCGGCGGGCCGCTCGGGCAAGCGCGGGATCTGGTCGTAGGTCGACCAGCGGCCGGAGCGCTCGCGATGGGTGTTCGTGCGCGACTCCGCGGCGGTGCCTTCGTCGAGGACGGTGAGATGGACGCACGCGTCGTTGTCCGGCGCGGTGCCGGGCGGGCAGGTGCCGGCGAGGAGGTCCGGCGTCGCCGCGCCCGGCGCCGGCGCGGGCGCGGCTCGCGGCTTCGCGGGGACGAGCGCCGACGACCGCGCGCCGAGGAGCACGAACGTCGCGATCGCACCGAACGTCCAGGCCCAGCGGCTCATGAACGACAGACTATCAAGCGTCCCCGACTATGCCCGCTCGTGTTCGCGGCAAAGGCGGAGGGCGCCGGGAACTTCCACGCGACGCCGCTCGGAGGGGCGGTCGTGCTAGAAGTGCGCGCGATGGCTTCTGTCGAAGAGACGCTGACGGCATTGTTCGATGCGGAGCGCGCCGCGCGGGCGCATCACAGCGCGCTGCGCGGGGAGGGGGACACGAAGCTCGTGCCCGTGCTCGCGAAGGCGACGGCGGAGGCGCTGAAGCTCGAGGACGAGGCGGAGGCGACGATCCGGCTCATCCGCATCGCGCTCCTCCTCGGTGATCTCGAGGGCGACAAGGTCGTCGACCTCCTCATCGACATCCTCGGCGGGCCGTCGCCCGAGGCGCGCGTCGCGGCGGGCGAGGGGCTCGAGGGGCTCGCCTTCGATCGCTTCAAGGAGGTCGCCCTCGGCATCGAGCGCGCGCTCGAGCGCCTGCCGAAGGGCAGCGCGGCGCTCGGCGAGCTGCCGTTCCTCCTCGCGGAGGTCGGCGAGCCCGGCTGCGCGAAGCTGCTCGGCCGCTTCCTCCAGAACGAGGACGCGGAGGTCGTGGCCTCCGCGATCGAGGCCATGGCCGAGCTCGGCGATCCGGCTTCCATCCCGTTCCTCGCGAAGCTCGAGAAGGACGGCCGCCAGGTCCAGCTCGACGACGACGAAGGCGGCGAGCGCGTCTCCATCGCCGACCTCGCCCACGAGGCCAAGGAGATCCTCGAAGAAATGGCCGCCGAAATGTCCCCCGTCCCCCCGCGCAAACCCCCTCCGCCCCCGCCCCAAAAGAAGGGCCGCCGCTAAAGAGGCCCTGCTTTGCAGCCCGGATCGGAACGCCCTTCCCACCCGCGTCGGCGAGCAGCGGGGTGCGGGGGGCAGAGCCCCCTGCGATGAAACACGAGGAGACGGCGGTCTTCGAGACGCACGTCGTTCCGCGTTACCTCTCCTTCTTCGGGGAGCGCGTGCTCCACAAGATGGTCGCGGGCAAGGACGCGCGCGTCTGTCACGTGCGGTGCCGCACCGGCTACCCCGATCGCGAGCTCATCGAGAAGCTGCCGAACGCGCACGTGCACGGCGTCGATTCGTCGTCGCATGCGATCGAGCTCGCGCGCGCGAAGGCGCTCGCGCTCGTGGAGGGGAGGGCGGGGATCGCGTTCGATTACCGCGTCGGCGAGACGCTCCCGCTCCCGTTCCCCGCCGGCGTGTTCTCGCACGCGTTCACGCTCCACGCGCCGTCGGAGCGCGCGGCGCGGCGGGCCGTGGTCGAGGAGCTCGTGCGCCTCGTCGCGCCGCGCGGGCAGGTGCTCGTCGCGATGCCGCTCCGCGGCTCGTTCCTCGCGGTGCACGACCTCTTGCGCGAGTGCGCGCTGAAGCACGAGATCGACGGGCTCTCCGCCGCGGTCGACGCCGCCGCCGCCGCGCGGCCGAGCGACGAGTCGCTCGCGCGGGAGCTCGAGGACGCCGGGCTCGACAAGGTCTCCGTCGACGTCCGCACGCGCACGCTGCGCTTCGAAGGCGGACGGCGCTTCTTCGAGGACCCCGTCACCCGGCTCGTCCTGCTGCCCGAGCTCCACGCCGAGCTCGGGCCCGCGGCCGATCCGATCGGGCCGCTCGATCCGTTCGTCTACGTGCGCGACGCGATCGACAAGTACTGGAGCGACGCGACGTTCGAGCTCGACGTGAACGTCGGCGTCGCGGCGGGCCGGAAGCGCTGAAGGACGGGCCGACGGCGCTCAGCGGCAGTAGCCGTCGATGCAGACGAGGGCGGGGCCGCACGCCTTCGTCGGGTTGCACTCCGAGCCGAGGTTGTTCGTGGAGCCGCAGACCGAGTAGGTGCCGGAGCTGGTCGTCACCGACTTGCAGGTGTTGAAGGTGTCGGCGTTCTTGCACGCCGCCGCGCCCGCGTCGGCGTCGCACGCGATGTAGCAGCTGTGGCGGAGGCAGATGCTGCCCTGCTGGCACTCGCCCTGCTGGCCGTCCGTCGCGCACGTGAACACCGGCTGCTGGTCCGGGGTGCAGCCGCCGTCGACGCACTTGAGGCCCGCCGCGCACGTGCCGCCCGCGCCGCACGGCTCGACGCAGTGCTCCTGCACGCAGACGGTGCCCTTGCCGCTCGTGCACTGCGCGGAGCTGCTGCACGGGTTCGGGTTCTCGCCGGTGCAGACGCCCTTCGCGACGTCGCACGCGTAGCCGGTCGGACAGGCCTTGACCGCGCTGCACTTCGGGGTGCATGCACCCTGCACGCATTGCGCGTCCGCCGCGCACTGGGTGGCGTCGACGCACTGGTCGCCGGGGGCGACGCACTTGCCGGTGAGGCAGCGCGAGCCGGCCGGGCTCGGGCAGTCGCGGTCGTTCTTGCACGACGAGGTGCTCGAGCCGCCGTCGGTCTGCGCGTCGATCGGGATGCACTCGGGTGTGCCGTTCGAGCCGCTCTGGAGCGCGCAGACGAAGCCGGAGGGGCAGCCGAGCTCGTCGCACGCGCCGGCGTGGCACTTGTTGTCGGCGCCGCAGGAGGTGCCCGGCGCGCAGTCGGCCGGCTTCCCGCACGTGCCGTCCGCCGGCGGCGTGGTCGGGGTGCCGCTCGTGAGCTTGCAGCGATGATCGCTGTTGCACGTGTAGCCGCTCGGGCAGTCGTTGCTCGTATCGCAGCGCCAGTCGTTGCACGCGTCGGAGTAGAACGAGTCGGGGCACTCGTAGCACTCGCCCGCGAGGCAGACGCGGTGGTCACGATCCGACGGGTAGATCGGGCAGCCGAAGAGCACCGCCGTCCCGAGACCGAAGAGACCAAACGCGAGCAGGCGCTTCATGATCATTGGCCATCTGAGGGTAGCAACCGTCGTGCCCCAGACAAGCCACGCAACACCCGGCATTTTTCGCAGCTTCACGCCCATGCGTGGACACCGGTTCACGCCCCCCGTGGACACGCCAGTCAGGACCCAGCGCCCCAGCCAGGACCGGGCCCCCGAAGCGCCCGCGAGAACCCGGGGCCCCAGAAGCGGCCGCGCAAGCGGGCGCGAAGCGCCCCGAGCGCTCCGCGCGAGGGCCGTGTCTGGGGCGGGGGTGTCGGGGGCGGAGCCCCCGACGTTGCTTGAGAGACCCGCCTTCGTGCAAAACCCGTGATAGCGTCGAAAAGCCTCGAGATGGACGTCAAGTGCGAGCGGTGCAACACCGAGTACGAGTTCGACGACGCCCTCGTGAGCGGTCGTGGGACGACCGTGAAGTGCACCAACTGTGGGCACAAGTTCAAGATTCGGCGCGAGGGCGGCGACGTCGCCGCCGACTACTGGAACGTCACCACCGGCGACGGGCGGACGCTCGTCTTCACGTCGCTCCGCGAGCTGCAGCGCGCCATTCAGGGCTACCTCGTCGAGCGCACGGACCGGTTGTCGCGCGGCGGCCTACCGCCGAAGGCGATCGGCCAGATCCCGGAGCTCGCGCCGTTCTTCGATCAGCGGGAGGCCGCGAAGAGGGGGCAGAGCCCCGCGCGCTCGTCGAAGACGCAGGACGGCCTCGGGCCCGCCGCCGCGGCGCAACAGGCGCAGGCGCAGGGGCAGGTGCGGCCGCGGCAGCTGACGAAGCCCGAATTTCCCGGGCCGCCGCCGTCGTCGGAGCCGATCGAGCCGATCGGCGGGGCGCCCGGGAAGGCGACGCTCATCGGCACCGGTCCCCTCTCGAACGAAGAAGCGATCCCGCGCCCCGGCCCCGTCCCCGCGCCGCCGCGGCCCCCGCCCGTGAAGTCGACCCCGCCCCCGGTGCCGGTGCGCGCCGGTCGCGAGCCGATGCACACCGTGCCGATCAAGCGGCCGAGCGTCCCCAGCGTCCCGAGCATTCCGCCGCCGCTCCCGGAGAAGGCCCGCTCCGCCCCGCCGACCCCGCCGCCGGCCGGCACGCGCACGAACCCGCCGCCGCCGGTGCGCACGAACCCACCGCCGCCGGCCCCGCCGCCGCCCGAGCCGGTGAAGGTCTCCGCGCCGCCGCCGCGCGCGCGGTCGCTCCTCGCCGAGATCGAGGAGGAGCGCGATCGCCGGACCGGCTACGAGTCGGTGCCCGAGCTGCCGGTCGCGAAGGCGCGGCGGCCGGTGGGCGGCTTCATCGTCGCCGTCGTCGTCATCGCGGGGCTCCTCGGGGTGGGGGCGTTCTGGGCGCGGAACAACGGCATCCTCGCCGGCCCCACCAAGCCCGTCGCCTCCGCGCCGGTAGCGGATCCGCGCGTGGCCGGGCTGCTCGTGAGCGGCGAGAAGGCGCTCGCCGACGGCAACCTCGATCTCGCGAAGGAGAGCTTCGACAAGGCGAGCGTGCTCGCGGAGAAGGACCCGCACGTGCTCCTCGCGCGCGCGCGCCTCGCGGCCGCGCGCGCGGACCTGCCGTGGCTGAAGCAGCGCCTCCTCTCCCCCGACGCCGCCGACGAGCAGCGGATCGCGAAGGGCGAGGTGATCGAGCTCGCCGCCGCCGCGAAGAAGGCGGCCGACGACGCGCTCGCGGTCGCGCCCGACGACCCCGCCTCCGTGCGCGCGAAGGTCGACGCGCTCCGCATCGAGGGCGATCGCGACGGCGCCCGCGCGCTCGCGGTGAAGATCGCCGGGAGCGCGTCGCAGCCCGAGGCAGCCTACGTCCTCGCCGCGCTCGACCTCACCGATCCCGAGCCGCCGTGGACGCAGCTCGTCGAGAAGCTCAAGACCGCGAGCAGCGTCGAGACCGGCCCCGGCCGCGGCCGCGCCGCGCTCGTGTACGCGCTCACGCTCTCCGGCGACGTCGCGGGCGCGAAGGCGGAGGTCGACCGCCTCAACGCGATGCCGCGCCCGCACCCGCTCTTGCCCCTGCTCCGCGCCTTCGCCGATCGCGCGAAGCCCGCGGCGGGCAAGGGCGACGCCGGGATCGTCGCGGCCGCGACCGAACCGAAGCCAGGCCCGAGCGGCGCCGCCCCGGCGCCGGCGCAGGGTGGGGGTGGAGGCGGCGTCCCCGCCGATCCGCGCGAGATGCTCGCGCAGGCCGAGCGCGCGCGGGCGAAGGGCGACCTCGAGCGCGCGCGCACGCTCTACAACGCGGCGATCGACAAGAACCCGAACGACTCGGAGGCGCTCAACGGCCTCGCGCTCCTCGCGTACCAGCAGAAGGATCTCCCCGCCGCGCGCACGGCGTACAAACGCGTGCTCGCGATCAACCCGAACTACATGCCGGCGCTGATCGGCCTCGCCGACGTCGAGTGGGAGTCGGGGGATCACGCGACGGCGAGCAAGATGTACAAGGAGATCGTCGACACGCGCCCGGAGGGCACCTACCCGGCGCGCGTGAAGCAGCGGAGCGAGAGTTGAGGGCCGCCGCCCTGCTCGCGCTCGCGACGTCGCTCGCGACGCTCCTCGCGTGCGAGGGACGCCCGAAGTCCGAAGGCCCGAAGAGCGATCCGCCGAAGAAGACCGGCCCCGCCGTCGCGGTGCTCGACCTCACCGGCGGCGTGCCGGAGCAGTCCGCCGGCGGCCTGTTCTCCGCGCCGGGGCGGAAGACCTTCGACGAGCTCCTCCGCGCGACGAAAGAGGTCGCGGACGACAAGGGCGATCGCTCGAAGGGCGTCCTCGTGAAGCTCGGCAGCGCGTCGATCGGCGCGGCGCGCGCGCAGGAGATCGCGGAGATGCTCGCCGCGATCAAGGAGAAAAAGAAGGTCTACTGCCACGCCGACGGGCTCTCCAACGCGACGCTGATGCTCGCGGCGAAGGGCTGCTCGTCGATCTGGGTGTCGCCCGCGGGCGAGGTCGAGTCGATCGGCCTCGCCGCGCAGATCGTCTACATGCGGAGGCTGCTCGCGGACGAGCTGCACCTCTCGATCGACTTCCTCCAGGTCGGCAAGTTCAAGGGCGCGGAGGAGCCGCTCACGCGCGACGGACCTTCACCCGAGGCGCGCGCGTCGCTCATGAGCGTGCTCACCGACCTCCGCGCCGCGTGGACGACGACGCTCGCGGAGGCGCGCCCGAAGGCGACGCCCGAGGTCGTCGAGGACGGGCCCTGGGCGCCGGAGAAGGCGAAGAGCCTCGGCCTCGTCGACGAGGTCGGCTACGCGGACGACTGCGCGAAGAAGCTCCGCGAGGAGTCGGGCGCCGCGCGCGAGCGCGTCGTCTTCGGCGCGGGGGCGGGGGACGACGACGGCGACTTCGACGACCTCGTGCGCGCCCTCGCGGGCGAGAGCAGCGTGACGGGGCCGATCGCGCTCGTCCGCGCGACCGGCAGCATCTCGATGAGCGCGGGCGGCAACGGGATCCTCGGCGGTCGCGGCGGCATCGTCGAGAAGGACTTCGATCGCACGATCGACAAGCTCGAGAAGGACGACGCGGTGAAGGCGGTCGTCGTGCGCATCGACTCGCCGGGCGGCAGCGCGCTCGCGAGCGACCTCATGTGGCACCACCTGATGAAGCTGCGGAAGAAGAAGCCGCTCGTCTTCAGCGTCGGCGACATGGCCGCGAGCGGCGGCTACTACCTCGCGTCGAGCGCGGACTACATCTTCGCCGAGCCGATGAGCATCGTCGGATCGATCGGCGTCGTCGGCGGGAAGATCGGCGGCGGCGACGCGCTCGAGCGCATCGGCGTCCACGCCGAGACGTTCCCCGCGAACGAAGGGAAGCCCGGCGCGGCGGAGCGCGCGGCGTACCTCTCGCCGCTCGTGAAGTGGGACGATCCCACCCGCGCGCGCGTGCTCGAGACGATGACGAGCGTCTACGAGCTGTTCCTCTCCCGCGTCTCGGAGGGGCGCTCGACGCGCGGGCGCACCGTGACGCGCGAGCAGGTCGCGGCGAACGCGGAGGGCAAGATCTTCAGCGGCACCGCGGGCAAGGACCTCGGGCTCGTCGACGAGATCGGCGGGCTCGGGGCGGCGATCGCGAAGGCGCGCTCGCTCGCGAAGCTCGACGACAAGGCGCACGTCGCGACGGTGCAGGGGCGGAGCGGGCTCTTCGACGGCCTCGAGCCGGGCGGGGTGGAGGAGGCGGTGCGCGCGCGGACGAGCCCGCTCGCGGTGCTCGAGCGGGTCGCGCCCGACGTGGTGCCGTTCGTGACGAGCATGGCGCCGCTCGCGGAGGGGGAACGCACGGCGGTCTGTGTGCCGTTTGCGTTGACGGTGAGGTGAGCGTGGCGAACGCGAACGCGAACGGATCGAACGTGAAGTCGTCGGCGCTCGCGAAGATCGTCCGCCGGATCGCGCCGAAGGAGCCGACGCGGCGGAAGGGGATCGTCGCCGACGAGGCGATGCTCCGCGCGCGCGTCGACCTCGCGCGCGCGCTCGGCGATCCGGCGGAGGAGCGCACCGCCGCGAAGCGCCTCGCGGAGCTCCTCGCGGCGCGCGGCGCCGAGCTCGAGCTCGCGGTGGAGCTCGCGTTCCGCGCGCTCTCGTCGCAGGACGATCCATCGCTGCGCTACGCGCTCACCGGCTGGCTCGAAGGCCTCGGCGAGCCGAGCCTCGCCGCCTCCGAGCTGCGCAAGCTCGCGAGCGTCGCGACCGGCGCGTCGGCCGCGGCGGTGCTCGTGCGGATCGGCGTCCTCCACGCGCGCGCGGGCGACGCGATCGGCGCGGCGGAGGCGCTCGCGGAGGCGGCGGAGAAGGACCCCGCCGACGCGCTCCCGCACGAGCTCCTCGGCGCGGTCGCGGCGTGGGCCGCGAGCGGCTCGGCGCCGGGCGGCTTCATGATGGGCGAGGGGATGCCGACCGCGCGCGTCGGCGCCGAGGCCTACGTCCACGCGGCGCGCCGGCGCGCGGCGAGCGGCGACGCGGAGGGCGAGATCGAGAACCTGCTCCGCGCGTTCGAGCTCGATCCGTCGAGCTCGCTCGCGGCGGCGGCGCTGGTGAACGCGTACAAGGAGCGCGCGCGGGCGGAGGCGGCGGACCAGGTGCTGCGCTCGCACGCGCGCGCGCTCGCGGCGAAGAAGGAGCCCGCGGGCGAGGTCCACGAGGCGCGCCGCGCGAGCGCGATGGAGGCGGGGCAGACGAGCCGCGCGCTCGCCGCCGCGCTCGACGAGCAGCTCGACGGCGTCCTGGAGGGGCCGGGCGCCGACACGTTCGACGACCTGCTCGCGAAGGTCGGCGCGTACGAGCCGCTCGCGGTCCGCCTCGAGCTCCGCGCCGAGCGCGACAAGACCGCGCGCGCGAGCGTGCGCTGGAGCGAGCTCGGCCGCCTCCTCGCCGGTCCGCTCTCGGCGCCGGAGCGCGCGGTCGAGGCCTACGCGCGCGCGGTCGCGGCCGATCCCTCGAACGCGGAGTCGATGCACGCGCTCTCGGCGCTCGCGGCGAAGACGGGCGACGCGGCGTGGCTGATCGAGGCGCTGATCCGCGGGGTGATGGGCGGCGCCGACACGCACGGCCGGCTCGCGGCCGCGCGCGAGCTCGCGGCGGTGGCGGAGGACAAGAGCGATCCGCTCCTCGCGGCGTGGGCGTACCGCGCGATGACGTCGATCGATCCCGGCGACGAGCGCGCCCGCGCCGCGGCCGCGCGCCTCGAAGGCGCGGTGCGCCGCCACGAGGAGGAGCTCGCCCTCGCGCGCCGCGCGCTCGAGACGTCGGCGGCGGAGGGGCGCGTCGCCGCCCTCCTCGAGATCGTCCGCATCGCGCGGAGCCTCCCCGACGACTCGCGCGATCTCGCGAGCGCGCTGGTGGAGCTCGCGGAGGACTCGCTCGTCCCCCGCAGCTCGCTCGACGCGCAGTGGAGCGCGCCGATCGAGGACGAGAGCATCTTCGCGGAGGCGGTGCGCGTCGCCGAGCGCGTCGGCGATCACGCCGCCATCGCGAAGGTCGCGCGCGCGCGCCTCGACGCGCGCGGACCCAACGTGAGCGTGCGCGGCGTGCTCGTCGCCGCGCTCCGGCGGAAGGGCGATCTCGGCGGCGCCTCCGACGCGTGCCGCGCGTTCGCGGAGGAGTCGGCGACGCGCTGGACGTGCTCCGTCGCGTGGATCACCGCCGCGGCCGCGGGCGAGCAGGAGACGCGCGGTCGCGCGCTCGCGGCGGTCGCGCCGACGTGCGGCCTCTCCGCCGGCGGCGCGATCGCGGCGGTGGCGGCGGAGATCCTCGCCGACCACGGCGACGCCGAAGGCGCGCGGCGCGCGGCGGAGTACGCGAGCCGATCGGAGGGGCACGAGACGCGGGCGCACGTGATGCTCGCGCGGCTCGTCGCGGTGACGGACGGGCGCCTCGCGCAGGCGACGATCGAGCGCGCGATCGAGGCGGCGGGCCCCTCCGCGCTCTGGTGCGAGCGCCTCGCGGACGTGCTCGGGCTCCTCGGCGACGCGAAGGCGGCGGTGGGCTGGGCGCGCCGCCGCGTCGCGCTCCGCCCCGGCGAGCCGGCGGCGGCGCAGGCGCTCGTCGACCGCGCGCTCTCCGCCGGCGACGCCGGCGCGCTCGCCGACGCGCTCGTGTGGCTCGCGCCGCAGCCGCAGCCGAGCCGCGACATGGCCGAGCGGATCGGCCCCGCGCTCGAGACGCTCGTGGACCTCGATCGCGAGCGCGCCGCCGCCGTGGCGCGCCGCGCGCTCGACGTGCTCGGCCCGCGCAGCGCGACGCTGCGCCGTGCGATCGAGAAGACTGGCGACGCGAAGCTCCGCGCGACCTTGATCGAGCGCTGGATCGCGGCGGGCGCGCCGCACGCCGAGCGCGGTCCGCTCCTCCGAGAGCTCGCGGCGCTCCACGCCGAGGCCGGCGACGCCGACGCCGAGGCCGACGCGCTCGCTCGCGCCGCGCGCGAGGGCGTCGACCTGCGCGCGCACGCCGCGCGCATCGACGCGCTGATGCCTACGACGCCGGACGGCGAGCTCGCGCTCCTCGAGGCGCGCGCCGCGCTCCGGGACGGGGAGGGGGACGGCGCGCAGGCGGCGGAGGCGTACCGCGATCTCGGCGCCGCGCTCTGGGACATGGCCGACGATCGCCCGCGCGCGGTCCAGGCCTGGCTCCGCGGCGCGCAGGAGGACGTCGCGTACGGCTACGCGACGCTGCGCCAGGACCTCGCCTCGTTCGCCGACGCGCAGTACGCGGTCGACTGCCTCTCCGAGCTGGTGGACCGCGAGAAGGTGCGCGTGCGCTCCGGCGTCATCGCGACCGAGGCCGCGCGCGCCGCGCTCGACGTGCGGGCGTTCGCGCGCGCGCTGGGGCTCGCGAAGACGGCCCTCGAGCGCGACCCCGGTCACGCGAACGCGCTCGAGACGGCGGAGGTCGCGTGCGCGGAGCTCGCGCGCGTCCCGGACATGTCGGCGATCTACGATCAGGTCGCGCGGCGGGCGCGCGGTCGCTTCGGCCGGCGCGCGGCGCACCATCGCGCGGCGCGGTTCTTCGAGGCGGGCGGCGTCGTCATGCTCGCGCTGAAGCACGCGGCGCAGGCGTTCATCGCGGTGCCGTCGGAGGGCTCCACGCTCCTCCTCCTCCAGCGCACGGCGAAGAAGGCGCAGCGCGAGGGCGTCGCGGTGCGCACCGTCGAGCACGTCGCCGAGCTCGCGCGCGGAGCGGGGGCGCGCGCGGCGTGGCTCCATCGCGCGGCGAGCATGACCGCGGCCGACCTCGAAGGCACGCGCCAGAAGATGGACCTCCTCCTCAAGGCGACCATCCTCGTGCCGACGCCGGGCGCGCTCGAGATGCTGGCCGAGGCCGCGCGCGCGATCGTCACGCTCGCGCCGGAGGACGACGCCGCGGTCGCGCTCCGCCTCGAGCGCGCGAGCGAGCAGCTCGCGAAGGGCCTCGAGGGGCCCGACGGCGCGCGCATCGCGATCACGTTCGTCGCGATGGCGGTCTCCCTGTTCGGGGACGCGGGGTGGGGCTGGCGCTCGCTCGAGCGCGCGATCGGCGCCGACGCCGACGTCGACGAATACGTGGACCTGCTCCCGCACGCGGCCCTGTTCGCGGGAGCGCCGGACTCGCGCGCGGCGCTCGACCGCGTGATGGGCGAGGTCGAAAAGCCGTACTCCAACGTCGGCATCGCGCTCCTCCGCCTCATCGCCGCGATCGCGAAGGAGCTCGGCGATCACGAGAAACGCGCGAAGTGCCTCGTCCGCGCGGTCGAGAAGGAGTGGGACGACGACGCGCTCGTGGTCGAGGCCGACGACGCGGTGATCGCGCACGGCGACACCGCGCTGCTCGAGCGGCTCAACAAGCGCGCGGGCAACTTCCGCCGCACGGAGGCGCTCCGCGGCGTCGCGCGGAAGGCGCTCGAGAAGGGCGACGCCGCGGAGGCGGTCCGCCGCCTCGAGCGCGCCACCGTCATCGCGGCGCCGGAGCAGAAGCCGGACGTCGCGAACGAGCTGAACGGCGCGCTGGTGAAGGCGGGCCGCAGCGAGGACGCGGTGCTGCGCGAGCTCGCGCGCCCGGACTTCACGAGCGCCGATCGCGCGCTGCGCTGGGTCGAGCTCGCCCGCGTCCGCGACGAGGGCGGCGACGCCGCCGGCGCGGCCGACGCGCTCCTCCAGGCCGCGACGGAGGAGCCCACCGCCGAGCGCTGGGCCGCGGTCGAGCAGGCCGCGGCGCGGGCGGGGCGCGATCACGTCCAGGTCGACGCGCTCCAGCACCTCGCCGTCCTCGCGCGCTCCGCGGGCGCGGTCGTGGAGCTCCGCGACGTGCTCAAGCGGCTCGCGCAGATCGAGGGCGCGCGCGGGTCCCTCAACGCGGCCGAGGCGGCGTGGCGCGAGGTGATGGACGTCGATCCCGACGACGCCGACGCCGACGCCGCGATCGAGGCGCTCCTCGTCTCGCGCGCGAGCTTCGACGACCTCGTGGAGCACCTCGCCGAGCGCGCCTCCCGCTACGCGAAGCGCGACGGCCCGGAGGACAAGGAGAAGGTCCGCGCGGTGCGCCTCCGCCGCGCGGCGATCCTCGAGCAGCGCCTCGGTCGGATCGAGGAGGCCTGCGCCGAGCTCGAGCTCGTGCTCGCCGATCAGCCCGGGAACCCGAGCGCGCTGCGGTGGCTCGCCGATCTCTACGAGCGCGCGGGGGAGCCGGCGAAGGCGCTCCCCGCGCTCGAGAAGCTGTTCGCCGCGACGACGGAGGAGCTCGAGTTCGTGAACCTCGGCGTGCGCCGCGTGCGCGCGCTCCTCGCGATCGGCGATCTGCCGAAGGCGCAGCGCGGGATCGCGGACCTCGTCGCGCGGACGCCGAACGTCCTCGCCGTCGCCGAGGCGCGGGTCGAGGTCGCGCGCGCGGCGGGCGCGCCGGTGGAGCTCGGCAACGCGCTCGCCGAGCTCGCGCGCATCTCGGTCGAGGAGCCGCGCGTCCGCAGCGAGCTGCTCGTCGAGGCGGCGCAGGCGGCCGCGCGCTCCGGCGATCGCGACGCGTCGCTCACCCGCGCCCGCGACGCCGCGCGGCTCGCGCCCGACATCGCGTCGACGCAGCTCTTCGCGCGCGGCCTCGAGTACCGCCTCCGCGGCGCGGGGACGAAGGACGACGCGCGCGCGACGATCGCGTCGCTCGGCCGCCTCATCGAGGCGACGAAGGCCGCAGAGACGTCGCCGCTCGAGCCGGAGGACCTCGCCCTCCGCGCCTTCCTCGTCGCGGAGGCAGAGGACGTCCTCGACGGCGTCGGCGCCGGCACCGCGATCTTGCGGAAGACCCTGGCCGAGGTCGGCGCGCAGCCGCTCATCGCGCTCGGGCTCGCGGAGCGCGCGGCGAAGGCGCACCGCCACGAGGAGGCATACCGGTTCTACACCGAGGCGGTCTACGGCAACCTCCTCGGCCTCCGCCGCCCCGGCCGCGTCGCGCTCGCGGCGGCGGAGAGCGCGGCGAGCGCCGGCGACGTCGCCGCGACGCAGCGCTTTCTCACCGAGGCGGCGAAGGACAACGACACGCGGCTCGACGCGCTCCGCCGCATGGCGAAGCTCGCGCTCGCGCGCAGCGACTTCGCGAAGGCGAAGCCGATGATCAAGACGCTCGCCGACTCGCTCGAGGGGAGGGAGCGCGGGGAGGTCCTCGCCGAGCTCGCGCGCGCGCTCCTCCGCTCGCAGAGCCCGGCCGATCGGCTCGAGGGCGATCGCACGATGCGCGAGGCGATCGACGCCGCGTCGCCCGAGCTCGCGAGCGCGCTCCGCACCGAGCTCGAGGCGTTCCGCGGCCGCCAGCCCTCGACCCCGCAGATGGCGGCGGTGCGCGCGGGACCGATGCCGGCGCGCACCGCGACGCCGCCCCTCGGCACGACGGAGGCGACGGCGGAGAGCCCGGCGCCTTCGCCGGTTGCGATGAATGTCCCGAATCCGCGGATTTCGCTGGAAATACCGAACATCCCGAAGCCTCCCCCGCCGATCGTCGTGTCGACGGTGGACGAGGCGGCGGTCCAGTCGATCCGCCACCCTCCGCTCGGCTCGGACCGCCCGCCGCCGCCGGAGGCGCCCGTCCTCGAGGAGACGCCGGCCCCGGTCTCGATCAGCGAGATCCCGACCACGCCGGCGGGGAAGGTCGCGAAGGCGAAGGCGCGCCTCATCAACAACCGCCGCGAGGAGGCGGAGAAGCTCCTCACCGAGGCGCTCCGCGAGGGCTCGATCGAGGCGGCCGACATGCTCGATCAGCTCCTCTCGGACGAGCCGTCGCAGCGCGCGGTCCTGATCAAGGTGCGGCGGCAGGCGGTCGAGCTCGCGCCCGGCGTCGCCGCGCGCCTCGTCGCGCTCCGCGACGCGGCGAAGGCGGACCAGAACACGAACTACGTCCGCGCGATCGACCACGTGCTCCGCGCGTTCGATCCCGGCGCCGGCCCGCTCCCGCCGCCTCCGCTCAGCGCCCAGAACGCGCAGCCCGGGATCCTCACGCTCCTCACGCGCCACTCGCACGAGCCGGGCGGCGAGGCGCTCGGCGTCGCGTGGGACGGCGCGCCGGCCATCTTCGCGAAGTCGCCCGCCGCGGCAGGCCTCAACGGCCTCGAGCGGGTCGTGCCCGGCGGCGCCACCGCGCTCTCGCGCCTCTACGAGGTCTCGCTCCGGCTCCTCGATCCGCCGCGCTTCACCCTCTTCCACAAGCGCACGATCGGCCTCGGCGCGCCGCAGCGCGGGGAGCTCCCGCTCGCGGAGGCGGGGACGCCGCTCTCGCTCTCGGTCGCGCTCACGGCGTCGCCGGCGGCGGTGCTCACCGGCGACGCGACGGAGGACACGACCGATCTCCGCTGGATCCTCGGCGCCGCGCTCGCGGCGGTGCTCCCGCAGAACGCGCTGCTCGTCGGGCTCGGCGACGCGGAGGCGCGCGCGCTCTGGACGGTCCTCGTCGGCGCGTTCGGCCCGCCGGGCGCGGTCACGATCGATCGCAAGGACGCGCAGCTCGCGGACATGCTGTGGCAGACCCTCGCCCCGCGCACGCAGCGCCGGTTGAAGGAGCTCCTCGGCGACGCGGACGCGACGCCGTTCGAGCTCGTCCTCGAGCGCGCGAAGCAGAGCGCGCGCCGCGTCGGCATGTTCCTCACCGGCGACTTCGGCCACGCCGCGCGGCGCACGCTCCTCGAGTTCCCGCAGGCGGACGCGGCCGACCTCGAGCGTCCCGGCGGCCTCGAGCGCCTCGCGCGGCAGCTGCCGGCGCTCGCGGACCTCCTCCGCCTCGCGGTCCGCCCCGAATACGCCGACGCGCGCTGGCACCTCCCGACCCAGGCCGCGCAGCGCCTCGCTTCCGGTAAGCTCCGACCGGTATGAACCTCCGCCTCGCCGCCGGCCTCGCGATCACCGCCGCGGTGGTGGGCGCTTGCGTCATCGCGGAGCCCGCGACCGACCTGCCGGTCCTGCCGCCGCAGCCGCCCCGCATCTTGCGGACGAGCGTGGTGCCGCCGGCCGACCGCATCGTCACGCGGTGGCCGGACAAGTTCATCGTCCCGGTCAGCCTCACGAACCCGCGCGCCTCGTTCTTCTACAGCTACTTCGTCGACTTCAACCCGCTCACGCGCGAAGGCTTCGTCTCGCGCGACGAGAGCACCCTCGAGATCGGCGTCACCGCGAGCGTGCCGCGCGTGCTCGAGATCACGATCCCGAACCCGGATCCGGAGCGGACGCCGCCCCGCTGTCACGTCATCGAGGTGGTGGTCGCGACGACGCTCAGCGAGTCCGATCCCCACGCCCTGCCGGCGAGCGGCGGCGACAGCGTGTCGTGGTTCTACAACCCGAGCGGCGACTTCGCGGGCTGCCCGCCGGTCGAGTCCGGGCTCCAGCCGGACGCCTCCGCGCTCCTGTCGGTGGAGGCCGGTCTGTGATCCTGCGCGCGGCGGGCGGCGCGGCGATCGCCGTCGTCCTCGGCGCGGCGTGCAGGCCGATCGAGCCCGTCCCGCTCACGAACGCCCCCGTCAACGAGTGTCCGTGCGAAGG
The DNA here is from genome assembly GCA_019637155.1 of Labilithrix sp. Lineage (NCBI taxonomy): Bacteria > Pseudomonadati > Myxococcota > Polyangiales > Labilitrichaceae > Labilithrix > Labilithrix sp. The sequence goes on from JAHBWE010000018.1 coordinate 212,187, forward strand.
GTTCGCCGCGGGCGCGAGCCAGGCACCGCGCTGCCGGCGAGGCCGCTGCGAGATCCCGACCACGTTGAACCGGCCCGAGTTCCCGTTCTTCATCGTCGTGAACGTCCCGACGTCGTCGTCCTACGCGCCGGGCTCGACGTTCGTGTTCTACAGCAACGAGAGCGGACAGCCGGCGTTCTTGAGCAGGATCGCCGAGACGCCGCGTCCCGGCGCGCGCTGCATCCGTCCGACGTGCCTTCGCCTCGGCGACCTGACCCTCGGGAGCGGCACCTACCGCGTGTCGGCCGCGCTCTCGCTCCGCGCGGGCTATCCGCTCGACGAGCGAGCGTCGATCCCCGTCCGCGCCGCCTACTTCCCGGTGGGGACGCCGCAGTTTCCGCTTCCCCCGTTGTCTCCGTCGGCACCGCCGCTCTCGCCGGCAGCCCTCGCCGCGACCTCCGCGCTCGTCGGCGGTCTCCCGCTCGCTCCGACGAACGCGTTCCCGACCCTAGTCGCGCCGAGCGGACAGGCCCCGTTCGCGCAGTTCAGTCAGCCGCTCGCGGCGGGGACGTACCTCCGCGTCCTCTATCCCGAGCCTCCGTTCGACGAGCTCTTCCCGCCGCAAACCGAGACGAAGGCGACGCTGTTCGGCCAGGAGTTCGTCCTCGACGAGGAGACGCTCGACCCGCCGCAGTCGCGCAGCCTCGACGTCGAGCGCGAGGAGGGGCTCGATGGCTGGCAGGTCTGGCTGCGGGACATGCCCACGCGCCGGCGGATCTCCACCGTGCGGACGCTCACCGGACGATCCGCGCGCGTGCAGGTCGACACAACCGGCGAGCGCCGGACCGACGCCGGCGGCCTCGGCAACGACGTCGAGGCGGTGCTCGCGCCGCCGGCCTCGTACCTCGCGGTCCCGCGCTACGTGACCGTTCCCTTCAGCGGCTCGTTCGGCACGCTGAGCTATCCGTCGATCCCGCCGCCGGTGCGCGTCGAGGGGGTCGTCGCCGAGCCGAACGGCGACTCGCAGCTGCTCGGCTACCCCGCGCGCGTCTCGTTCACGAGCACCGCCATCACCGTCGTCTCCGCCACGCCGAGCAGGCTCCTCTCCTACGAGACCGAGGTGAGCACCGACGACAGCGGTCGGTTCGCGACCGTGCTTCCGCCCGGCGAATACAGGGTCGTCGTCGAGCCGGCGGAGGGGACGGGCTTCGCGAAGTACCGTCAGCCGGCCATCATCGACCGCGACCTCACCGCCCTCACGCTCCAGCCTCCGCGGCGGACGCGCGTGCTCGGGCGCGTCCTCCTCACCGACGGCCGTCCCCTCGCGGAGGCCGAGATCCTGGCGACGCCGCAGAGCGGGACCACGTCGGAGCTGCCGATCCCGCGTCCAGGGCGCGGCACGACAGGACCGGAGGGGCGGTTCGAGATGCTGCTCGATCCGGGGCCCTACGTGATCACGGTCATCCCGAAGAAGGGGAGCGGCTTTCCGCGCGTCGTCGTCCGCCCGCAGATCCCGACCGAGCGGGCCGAGCTCCCCGACATCCAGGTCCCGGCGCCGTCGCCGCTGACGTTCACGCTTCGGGATCCGCGGCCCGGGATCGAGGCCGTCGTCGCGAACGCGGTGGTCCGCGTGTTCGCGGTGCCGGGCGTGACGCGCGGCACCGAGCTCGAGGACGAGACGCCCGATCCGGCGCCGGTCGAGATCGGGAGCGCGGTGTCCGACGCGAACGGGCAGGTGGAGATCCTTCTCGCACCCGGACCGCGCTGAACGTATGATTCGCCGAGGCCCAAGCGACATGCAAGAGCTCGACGATCGAATCAACCTCCTTGCCAAGGTCGCGCGCGCGAACGTCGCCGGCGCGGACGTGACGGACAAGCAGGCCTCGACCGATCGCTCGATCCTCATGCTCGCCGCCGCGTCCTACGGCGCGCGTCCCACGAGCGAGTCCACGATCCCGACCGGCTTCGATCCCTTCGCCGCCGCGCTCTTCGAGGCGATCATCGAGGGCGCGTACCTCGTCGCGACCGCGGACGGCGTGTTCGACGACGAGGAGCGGACGACGTTCGAGCGCGTCGTCGCGGCCTCGACCGGCGGCTCCGTCCCGCAGAACCACGTCGCCGACCTCGTCGCCGACCTCGCCGACCAGCTCCAGGAGGACGGCCTCGACCGCCGCGTCGAGCGCCTCGCGGAGGGGATCCAGCGCGAGGAGCAAGCCCTCGAGGTCCTCCGCATCGCCGCCCTCATCGCGCAGGTGAGCGACGACGTCAGCGACGTCGAACGCAATGTCCTCACGAAGATCGCCTCCGCCTGCAAGCTCGGCGAAGCCGCCGTCGACCGCGCCATCGACGACGTGCGAGCGTCGCTCCGAGCCTGAAGCGCGCTCAGTCGTCGAAGTCCGCGTAGCCGGCGAGCGGCTCGATCGGGTCGAGGTCTTCGTCGAAGTAGAGGGTCTGCGAGATCGTGCCTCGCGTGCAGTCCTCCGGCCAGCCCTCGTCGGACTCGTCGTTCGTCGTCTCGCACGACTCGGTCATCACCGCCGGCGCGCCGAACGAGAGCCGCAGCGCGATGCGCCTTCCGTTCAAGAGGAGCTCCTCGACGTCGCGGATCTCCGCGTCGCCCTCGAGGCTGTAGGGGCCCTCGAGGATCGTGTCCCACCAGACGCGCGCGGCGCGTTCGACCTCGCGCATGAGACGGGCCCGCAGCGGCGCAGCCTCCTCGGACGAGAGGTCGACCGCGGCCTCGTCGATCGCGAGCTCCGCGTCCTCGATGACGTGCCGCTGCTGATCCTCCGAGAGGCATCGGAACACGTCGGCGAGCTCCGTACCGCCCGCGGCCGACCGGGCGACGAGCGCGTCGAGCTCCTCGTCGCCGACGTCCGTGCACGCGTTCACGGCGGCCGTCGTCTCGGCCACCGGAGCGGGAGCCTGCCCGCAAGCGGCGGTCAGCATCAGCAGGCCCAGCGCGAACAGCCTCGCTTTCATGGTGGGGATGTATGACTTGCCCCGACAATGTAGGCAAGGCACAGCCCCGCGAATTCAGGAGACGCTACGAAGAATCCCGCGCCATCCGGAACAGGTCCGCTTCGCCGTCGCGGCCGGCGGCGCGGGCTTCGAGCTCGAGGCGCTCGAGGACGGCGTGGTGGCGGGGGAGGAGCTCGGCGCGTCGATCGGGCGGCGCGTCCTCGAGGCGCGCGGAGAGGAGCGCGAGGAGCTCCATGCTGCGGCCGAGGCGGGTGAGGCGCTCGGCGAGCTCGTCGACGACGGCGTCGTTCGTGGGATCGCCCTGGAGCGTGCGCGTGAGCGCCTCGACCTTCACCTCGTCCTCCTCCGGCGTGGACGCGCCGCGGGGGCCGGAGGCCGGCGCGCTCAGCGTCTCGCGCGTGCTCTCCGACGCGCTCTCCGTCGCGCGCGCGAGGAGGTGCTCGACGACGATCGGCGCGGGCTTGTCCTCCGTGCTCTCCGGCGGCGCGGCGAGGGTGGTGCGATCGCGGACCGGCGCGGGCTTCACGTCGCCCGGCACGGGCGGGGCGGCGAGGGTGGCGCGGTCGCGGACGTCGGGCTCGGGGAGGATCGCGATGCGGACCTCGCGCGAGTCGTGGCTCGGCACGAACGGGGCGTCGTGGCCGGACCGCGCCGCGCGGCCGAGGCGAGCGCCGATCGTGCGGTAGCGGCCGTCGAGGTCGGCGTGGTCCGGCGCGATCGCGAGCGCGACGGCGAGGTGGGCCTGCGCGAGGGCGAGCTCGCCGCGGCCCTCCTCGAACGTCGCCGCTTCGTCGAGCCACGGCAGCGCGGCGGGGTCGCGGCCCGCGCGCTCGCGGAGCCGCGCGAAGGCGAGGGAGGCGCCGGCCGCGTCGCCGAGCGCGGCGCGGTAGCGGCCCTCGAGCCCGCGCGCCTCGATCGCCTCCGCCGCTTCGTCGGCGACGAGGCGAAGGCGCGCCACCGCGGCGGAGCGATCGCCGAGGCGATCGGCGAGGACGCGGGCGAGCGCGACCTGCATCCACGCCGTGTTCGGCGGCGGGACCTCTCGCTCGCGGAGCTCGATCGCGCGCGCGAGCAGCGTCGCGCCGCGCGCGCCGCGTCCTTCCGCGGCGAGGGCGACGCCGAGCCCGGCGACGGCGTCGGGATCGTCGGGGCGATAGAGCAGCGCGCGCTCGTACAGCAGCGCGGCGTCGGCGCCGAGGCCGCGCGCGCGGTAGACGTCGGCCGCGCGGCGAAGCACGCGGTGGCGCTCCGGCGCCCCGATCGCGACCGCCTCGAGCTCCTGGAAGTCCGCGCGCGCGTCGGCGAGGCGCCCCTGCGCGAGCCGCCGCGTCGCGCGCTCCCAGCGCAGCTCGAGCAGCGCGGGCAACCGCGCGATCGCGGCGTCGAGCCACCGCAGCGCGTCGGCGGGATCGCCGGCGAGCGCCGCCGCGCGCGCGAACGCGAGCGCCGCCACCGGCGCGGCGGGATCGCGCTCGCCCTCGCGGAGGAGCGCGGCGATCGCGCCGTCGGCGTCGCCGGCCTCGACGAGGAGGTCGCCGAGGAGCTGGCCCTGGTAGGGGAGGCGATCGGCGGAGCGCAGCGTCGCGATCGCCGCCTCGGCGCGGCCGCCGGCGTGGGCGTCCAGCTCCGCGATGCGCCGCGCGATCTCGCCGTGCCGCGGCGCGCGCTCGAGCGCCGCGAGGTCGAGCTGCCGCGCCCGCGCGTGGTCGCCGGCGAAGCGCGCGTCGTCCGCCGCGCGGGTGAGGAGCGCCGCCTCGTGCGCGAGCGTCGCGGGCCGCGGGATCGCGGGCTCGGCCGGCGCGCGCGCGAACGCGACGAAGAGCACGCCGTCGCTCTCGCCCGATCCGGCGAGGACGACGTCGTCGCCGCCGGGCGCGCGCACGCCGGCGTCGGGGAGGAGCGCGCGCGCGATCCGCGCCCCGAGCCGCGGGAGCGAGAAGCGCGCTCCTTCGCGGGTCGCGTGCTCGCCGAGGAGCATCGTCATCGCGCGGAGCGCGAGGACGGTCGCGGGGGCGGGGAGGTTCGCGCCGCGCGCGCCGTGCACGACGAGGACGGGCTGCGGCGCGGCGACGAGCGCGACCTCGAACGCGAGCGCCGGCGGCGCGGCCACGGCCGCCCCGTCGAGGACCGCGATCGTCGCCCCGAACGCGCGGGGGAGGATCGAGAGCGTAGGCCGCTCCGGTCCGAGGAGGCCTCGCAGCCGCGGCTCGGCCCAGCGCGCGACCTTGCGCGCATCGAGCTCGATCGCGACGCGCTCGAGCTCGCCGCGGCGATGGCGGAACTTGGTGACGCCGCCGGTGACGTCGAACGGAAACCGCACGTTCGGCAGGCGCACGACGAGCTCGACGACGTCGACGCACGCGAGGGCGGCCGTCCGCGCGAGCTCGATCCCGAGCCCTTCGCGCCCGATCGCGAGCCGCAGCCCGAGCGCCGACCCGGCCGCCCGGTCGATCGCCGGCGCCTCGACCCGCGGCTTCGCCTTCGCCCGAGCATTCCGGCCCACGCCAGCATGGTACGCGACCCCGAATCGAACGGAAAAACTCCCCGTCCTCGGCGCGCGGCTCCGGCAGTTGCGGTAGAAAGGACGGGCGATGCCGTCGGTCGACGAGGTGCTCGGGCCCGGGTCGCCGCTCGCGCGGAGGCTCGAGGGGTACGAGACGCGGGAGGGGCAGCTCGCGATGGCGCGCGCGGTCCACGCCGCGCTCGAGCGGGACCGGCACCTCTTCGTCGAGGCCGGGACCGGGACCGGGAAGACGTTCGCGTACCTCGTGCCGGCCGTGCTGTCGGGGCGCACCGTCGTCGTGTCGACCGCGACGCACGCGCTCCAGGAGCAGATCTTCGAAAAGGACATCCCGTTCGTGCGTGCCGTCCTCGCCGAGCACGGGATCGACCTGCGCGCCGCCTTGATGAAGGGCCTATCGAACTACTTGTGCAAGCGGCGGTTTCACGAGCGGATGCGGAGCGGGGAGCCCGTGAACGCGGAGCTCGTCGCGATCGAGCGATGGGCGCTCGAGACCCAGACCGGCGACCGCGCGGAGCTCAGCGCGCTCGGTGAGGAGGCCGCCGCGTGGCGCGACGTGCACTCGGGCACCGACACCCGGATTGGTGCAGGATGCAAGTATTTCGACGAGTGCCACGTCACGCGGATGCGGCGCGCGGCGGAGACGGCGCAGGTCATCGTCGTGAACCACCACCTCTTCTTCGCCGACCTCGCGCTCAAGACGGGGAAGAACGGCGGCTACGGCGGCGCGATCCCGCCGTACGACGCGGTCGTGTTCGACGAGGCGCACCAGATCGAGGGCGTCGCGACGGACTTCTTCGGCGTGCGCATCTCCACCGCGCGTATCGATCGCCTGGTGGCGGACGCGCGGCGCGCGGTGCTGGGCGCGCGGATCCTCGACTCGTCGTCGATGCGGATCCTCGACGACGTCGAGCGCGCGGCGCACGCGTTCTTCCTCGCCTGGCGGGGGAGGGGAGACGAAGGGCGGCGCCTCCTCACCGCGAAGGAGTGGACGCCGCCGCGCCGCGAAGGGATCGGGCGCCTCGACGTCGCGGTGCAGGCGCTCGCCGCGCTCGCGGGCTCGCACGACGAGGACGACGCGATGGCGATGATCGCGCGGCGCGCGGCGGAGCTCAGGACCGATCTCGGGAAGGTGCACGCGAGCGCGGAGGCTCCCCACTGGACCGCGGACGAGGACGAGCCGCCGCCGGGCTCGCTCCCGCGGCACCCCGAGCACGCGATCCTCATGCAGAAGGCGCGCACCGGCTTCGAAGGCGGCATCACCTGGATCGACGCGCGGGAGCGGAGCGTGTCGCTCGGCGCCTCGCCGGTGGACCTGTCGCCGGTGCTGCGCGAGAAGCTGTTCGATCGCGTCGCGAGCGTCGTCTGCACGAGCGCGACGCTCGCGACCGCGACCCACGCTGGGCCGTCGTTCCACTTCGCGAAGGGCCGGCTCGGCGCGCACGCCGGGACGGAGGAGCTCGTCGTGCCCTCGCCCTTCGACTTCGCGGCGCGCGCGGCGTTCTACGTCGCGGAGGACATGCCCGAGCCCAACGCGCCCGGCTTCGAGCAGGCGTGCGCGCGGCGCGCGAAGGAGCTCGCGGACGTGACCGGCGGCGGCGCGTTCGTGCTCTGCACCTCGAACCGCGCGATGCGCGCGATCCACGGCGAGCTCGCGCGCGCCGAGCTCCACGGCCCGCTCCTCCTCCAAGGCGAGGCGCCGAAGCACACGCTGCTCGAGCGCTTCCGCGCGGCGACGAACGCGATCCTCGTCGCGACGATGAGCTTCTGGGAGGGGGTCGACGTCCCGGGGCACGCGCTCCGGCTGGTGGTGATCGACAAGATCCCGTTCGCGGTGCCGACCGAGCCGATCGTCGCCGCGCGCAGCGCGAAGATCGAGGCCGAGGGCGGCAACCCGTTCACGCAGTACACCGTCCCGGCCGCCGCGATCACGCTGAAGCAAGGCTTCGGGCGGCTCATCCGGACGCGCCAGGACGCCGGGATCGTGGCGCTTCTCGATCGCAGGGCGACGAAGCGCGGCTACGGGCGCGCGCTGCTCGAGAGCCTCCCCCCGGCGCGGCGGGTGCGAACGATGGACGAGGCGCGCGACTTCTGGCAGGCATTGGACTAAGACTCTCGCCATGAGCGAGATCACCGCAGTCATCGCGCGCGAAATCCTCGATTCGCGCGGAAACCCCACCGTCGAAGTCGAAGTCCAGACCGCGAGCGGTCGCGGCCGCGCGGCCGTGCCGAGCGGCGCGTCGACCGGCGAGCACGAGGCGATCGAGCTCCGCGACGGCGACAAGAAGCGCTTCGGCGGCAAGGGCGTGCAGAAGGCGGTCGACAACGTCACCCAGACGCTCGGCCCCTCCATCATCGGGCTCGACTCGCTCGATCAGGCCGAGGTCGACAAGGTGCTGCTCGAGGCGGACGGCACGCCGAACAAGTCGAAGCTCGGCGCGAACGCGATCCTCGGCGTGTCGATGGCGGTCGCGCGCGCGGCGGCGGACGTCGTCGGCCTCCCGCTCTGGCGCTACCTCGGCGGCGCGAACGCGCGCGTGTTGCCGACGCCGCTCATGAACGTCTTGAACGGCGGCACCCACGCCGACAACGGGCTCGAGATCCAGGAGTTCATGGTCGTGCCCGCCGGCATTGCCAACTACAACGACGCGCTCCGCGCCGGCGCCGAGGTCTTCGCCGCGCTGAAGAAGAACCTGAAGGAGAAGGGGATGGTCACCGCCGTCGGTGACGAGGGCGGCTTCGCCCCGCGCCTCGAGTCGAACGAGGCCGCGATCCAGGCGCTGATGGGCGCGATCGAGAGCGCGGGCTACAAGGCCGGCACCGACTTCTTCCTCGCGCTCGACTGCGCCGCGAGCGAGTTCTTCGACAAGGGCTCGAAGAAGTACACCTTCGACAAGAAGACGATCACGGGCGCGGAGCTCGTCGGCATCTACGAGGCGCTCGCGAGCAAGTACCCGCTCATCTCGATCGAGGACGGCTGCGCGGAGGACGACTGGGAGACCTGGAAGTCCTTGACCGACAAGCTCGGCAAGAAGGTCCAGCTCGTCGGCGACGACCTCTTCGTCACCAACGTCGAGCGGCTCAAGCGCGGCATCGAGCAGGGGATCGGGAACTCGATCCTCGTGAAGCTGAACCAGATCGGATCGCTCACCGAGACCTTCGACACGATCCGGATGGCGCACGAGGCCGGCTACCGGAGCATCATCAGCCACCGCTCCGGCGAGACGGAGGACACGTTCATCGCCGACCTCGCGGTCGCGACGAACGCGGGTCAGATCAAGACCGGCTCGCTGTCGCGCTCGGACCGGGTTGCAAAGTACAACCAGCTCCTCCGCATCGGGTTCGAGCTCGGCCGCGGCGCGGTTTACGCCGGAAAAACGCCCTTCACGCGCCACTGACCCGCGCGGCCGTGAACGGGTGGTCGACGTTTTGGCCATCCCAGAAGGGATTTGTGTACTCTGAGGACAGCGTGCCGTCGGCTGCCTCATGAAAACGATCGAGGAGCTCCTCAAGAACCTCTCGCGCCCGGAAGTATTGGAGTTCGGGCTCGTTACGAATCGCCTTCCGAGCGTGAACATCGGAGGCAAGTTCGAGCCCGTCGACGACGAGGCGCCGAGCAACGAGCGCCTCATGCAGATGCTCGTGACGATGGGCGGCGCTCGCTACGTCGACTCGCTCAGCGACAAGCCCGTGCAGTGGACGACGAAGCTCGAGGGCGTCGGCGTCATCGCCGTCGCCGCGATCCTCCGGAAGGACATCGTCCAGGCACGTTTCACCGTCGCGAAGCGGGAGGCGCCTCCCGCGCCGCGCCCCTCCTCCACCGCGACGCAGCCGCAAGGCGCGAAGCCGGCGCCGCCTCCCGCGCCGAAGCCGGCCACGCAGAGCAGCCGCAACATCCCGGCCGCCCCTCCGACGCCGTCGCCCGCGCAGGTGAAGCCCGCGTCGCCGACCGCGAGCGGCCAGCGTCCGCCGACGCCGATGACGGCGGTGAAGGCGACGGCGCAGATCCAGCCGCAGGTCATCAAGAACGTCGTCGCGCAGTCGACGACGACGCGGGCCGCGCAGCCGGTCTCGCAGTCGGGGCCGGCGGCGCCGCCCGCGCCCACGTCGTCCTCGCCCGCGGTCGCGGCCCCGCCGCCACCTCCGCCGCAGCCCGTTCCGCCGCCGCCGGACGACGAGTGGGACGACGACGACGAGCCCACGCTCCAGACCTTGTCGCCGCCGGTCGTGCCTCCGCACATGATGCCGCCGTCGATCCCGGAGCCGAAGGCCAAGCCCGCGCGCCGCCCCGACGAGACGGCCACGCAGATCGACGACTCGACGCTCAAGAACGCGGCGAAGCAGGCGCAAGAGAAGGCCGCCGCCGACAAGGCGGCGGCGGAGAAAGCCGCGGCGGAGAAGGCTGCCGCCGACAAGGCTGCGGCGGAGAAGGCTGCGGCGGAGAAGGCTGCCGCCGACAAGGCCGCGGCGGAGAAGGCTGCCGCGGAGAAAGCCGCGGCGGAGAAAGCGGCCGCGGAGAAGGCGGCGGCGGAGAAGGCCGCCGCCGAGCGTGCGGCGGCGGAGAAGGCGGCTGCCGACAAGGCCGCGGCGGAGAAGGCCGCGGCGGAGCGCGCGGCGGCGGAGAAGGCGGCCGCGGAGCGAGCGGCGGCGGAGAAGGCCGCGGAGCGCGCAGCGGCGGAGAAGGCGGCGGCGGAGCGCGCGGCAGCGGAGAAGGCCGCGGCGGAGAAGGCCGAGGCGGAGAAGGCGGCCGCGGAGCGCGCGGCGGCGGAGAAGGCCGCGGCGGAGCGCGCGGAGCAGGAGCGTCTCGCGGCGGAGGCGGCGCGG